>CAZQUK010000228.1:2520-6037 GCA_964596435.1 uncultured Oligoflexia bacterium | reverse complement strand
CAACGCAAAAGATGCAAGAGCAGATGGAGTGACCATTGATAAATGGGGCACCGTCTACGTTGCAGGTATGGGAATAGATGGAAACAACACAACACACTGGATAGTTAGAAAAAGTACTGATAGTGGTACAACTTGGAGCAATATGGTTGATTACAACCTTGTGGCTGGTGGCGCTGCTATGGCGTACGTGATTGAAGCTGATCCATGGGGAAACGTTTGGTCCGGAGGCTATGCAGTAGGTGATGATAACAACCAGCACTGGATAGTTAGAAAACTTCCATGTGTACTAGAAAAAGAAGAATAATTTTTTATATAAAAAATAATGGAGAAGAAATGAAACAAATTAACAAAATTATATTTATAATAATAATTGCTTTAGGTTTTTCAACTATTAGTAAGGCTTCAGAATTTTCAAAGACAATTGGCGCCTCAGGTAATACAAGTAAAACCACCTACCCTAGCTATGCTGGTGTTTTTGGTTTAAAAAATACATATCTTGATGCATCGCTTTTTGCGGGGTATTCAAAAATATCATATTCAGATAGCTACGAGGCACCAACACTTGGTCAAGGTGGTGGAAGTATTACTGCCGGATACTGGTTAAGGGATTATATAAATTTTGATCTGTTTGTTGGCGCAACAACAGATTTCAGATTTATTAATCAGTATTCTGATGTTGACCCAATAATTGGTAACAAAAGAGGCTACCGCTGGAACACTGTGGCACCAGAAATAGGTGTGAAATACTGGAGGCTTTTATTAAAAGGAAATTTTCAGTTTCTTGGAAGCTATAATATTTTAAATAAAACTGATGAAGATATTACAATTAAATACAAAAGTCCTCTTGGTGGGAAACTTACGGCACTTTATCCACTTGCAGCAGAAATATCACCATGGAAGTTTTTAAATAATATTCATCTTGGCGTGCATGTTGAGTATCTTGCTTTTTCCGACCTTGAAACAAGCTATGATAACGTAGTGTCAGGCACCACCGAGCTTCCAAGTGCCCAAAAAATCTGGCAAGCGGGGATCAGTGCAACTTATGTTTTTTAAATTTTTACATTATTCAAATAATATTTAAGCTCCCTGATGGATTCATAAATATCATCAAGAGCCCTGTGTGTATTATTCTTATTAAATATTACGTTGTACTTCATCTTAAAGACCTCCTTAAAGGAACTCACATCAATCATTCTATAATGTAATTTTTTGGCAAATTCTTTTAAGTAACGATCTATAAACCGCCTATCATTATGAATTGAGTTTCCAATAATAACGACCTTATCTTCTTTTTTTCCGTAATGATCATTTATTAAATCTATAAGTTCTTTTTCAACATCTTCAAGTTTGGATCCATTTTTAACGGCATCAGTTAAGCCACTTTCACCATGATGTTTAATGCACCATTCATCCATACCATCCAGTATCTCCTTGGGTTGATAAACTATCTTGTGATACTCATCTACTTTATTAAAATCCAAGTCCGTAAGAACCACCGCGACCTCAATTATCCTGTCCTTATTCTCATCAAGACCTGTCATCTCAAGGTCTATCCAAAACATAGGCTTCATAATGCACCGTTCTCCTTTTCTGGTATAAGGACGTGGGTTAAAAGGTGAACCCAAGTTTTATTCCAAGCGAACTTGACCCATAACTATTATACTCACCACCCATTGTTAGCTTTATCGGGTAAAGCTCCATACCAACACCAATAAAGGCCACATAGGTTTTACCACTTCCTTTGAGCGTTGGATCAAAACTGGGAATATTTACATCTATTGATGGGTCCGCTGTTGGTATTTCAATTGGTATAGTAATTGTTCCTGATGTAGCTCTGTAACCTAAACCTATATAAGGATCAGCAAATTCCATTTTTCTTGAAATAAGAATTTCAGGGCCATGCGTTTTTGCTCTGATAAAACCTAATTTTGTATATGTGTAACTATACCTAATTGCCCAGCAAATACCCTCTTCTTTTGGGTTATAAAAGGTCCACTTAAGACTTCCTCCTGCAATAATAAAACCGGTATATCCAAGCCCTGAAAATTCAAAATCCATAACGTTCCCAAGGCCCTTTGATAAATGAAACTTTGGCACTGGCAAAACAGGAAGAGCCGATGCACTTCCAAAACCAATAGACTCAAGACTTTCTGTAAAAGCTGGAGGAATATTTACTAAAGTTATTTCAAGCCCAAGATACGTTCCACTTGAACCCATTGGTGTTGCCGGTTGATATGGGCGATGTGCTGTGCCTAAACCAATAACGGAAATTAACGCGTTTGCAATACTACTTCCACCATAAAGATCCATGGGGTTTGTAATAGAACTCACATCTGAGGGTAAATCTGTAAGACTGATTGCATAAATATGAACAGGATACAGAAAAATGATTAGTATAAAAAACCGACTCATCTCGATGTAAATTTTACATCAATTTTACAACTTCTCCTACTAGCTTTTGAATACCTATAAAAATCTTATGGATAGGAGCGTCCCCATACATATATGCCGGCGTTGTAACCACCTTTGAGGATGGGTCAACATGACAACCATTTGGAGCCGTAACAATATGCTTATGTCCTAATTCTTCAATGGCTTTTGATGCATCAGACACAGAACCCACTGTAAGCTCAAGCCCCCTGCCCTTAAAAGCTAATGCCAATATTGCAGGTGCTATACAAATTGCGCCTATTGGTTTTTTATCAGCATGCATGGCTTCAAGTATGGATTTAAGTTCCGGCAACACTTTCGCGTTTTTGCCATCGTACGCGAATGTACAAAGGTTTTTTGCGGCCCCAAAGCCGCCAGGAATAATAATTGCTGCAAATTCTTTGGGATCCAAATTTTTTAGAGGTTGAATTTTTCCACGCGCAATTCTTGCTGCTTCAATTAGTAAGTTTCTGTTTTCAGAAATGCCTTCCCCATTTAAGTGATTTACAACATCCTTTTGTGGCAAATCTGGTGCAAAACACTTTACGTTTGCAATCGGGTGCTGGCTTAGGGCCCAAAGAGTTCCAACAGCTTCTCTGATTTCACTTCCATCTAAATATCCACTCCCACACAAAATTACAGCAACCTTCTTCTGGTTCTCTGGCCTTATGATCTCTGTGTTTGTAGATTCATTAAAAGCCGACATTGATTTCTCCCTCCAAAGGACAAACGTATATTACTCAGTATCCTCAAGCTGAAACTTTACTCTAAAATTCCAGGTAACTGCAAGTACTTGAGGCGTTCTTTTTATAAAAATGCCTTATTTTCAACTAAATTTTTCAGATTTTGAAGATTAAATATTTTTTATGCACCGCGCACATCTGAAATACGTCACACTAGCTATACTTTTTGAACATCTCACAAAAAATATGACACGCATAGATATCGCACGTAGATGCCGCGCAAAAATAAAAAATAAGAAAAATTATTAAACTTAAAAATACCAGATATTTAGCATAAAATTTAGACATGAAAAAATATTATTTAAAAATTCTTTTAATGAGCATTGTAATTATTTTTTTTACAA
>CAZQUK010000228.1:0-2510 GCA_964596435.1 uncultured Oligoflexia bacterium | reverse complement strand
GTGTTCAAAATTTATTCCCAAAGATTTTCAAATAGAAAAACCCGACGTATGTAACGATGACGTGGAATGGTTATACGAACTTGATGAGTTAAAGAAAAAAGATCCAAAACTCTTTGAAGAAAAAGTAACCGCAAACACCAGAAACTCAGCCAATATGGGTGGAACATGGTTTACGTTCCCTAATGGTGTTAAAAAACAAATATTTCGCTCTTCATTTATTGTGGGAAAAGAAAAATGTCTTAAATATTTAATTGAAAAAAATAATGTTTCTACAATAATAAACTATTATGGTGGAAGCATGAGTTCGGCCGCTATGCTTTCAAAGGAAGAAATGGATCTGTATAAAACATTAGGTGGGAGCACATATATAAGAATTATGGATTTTGAGTACAAATTTAAAAAAATGCCAAAAGATAAAATTATTAAAAAAATTGTAGAAATAATTAAACTGATTGAATATGCCCCGGAAAATGTACTAATACATTGTTATGGAGGAATGCATAGAACAGGCATTATTTATGGAGTTATGCAAAAATGCCTGAATAAAATTCCTGTTGAAAAAATCCTCGATGAATATAAATGCCACGTTGCCTGGGAAAGTAAAAAGCTAAAAGGTGGTTATTGCAGTGACAACGAAACCATGATCCGCGAATTTCCCTGCAAGTTACTGCGCTGATTTTACTTTAGGCACAGCATTCCACTTCGGAATAAGCATAAGTCCGGCAACAAAAACAGCGGCGCCAAGTGTGATAAAAAGAGGACCCCAGCCCCACCTAAGTGCAACCAGGCCGGGAAGAGCGCCTCCCATAATTGCAGAAACGGACCCACAACCATTAATAAAGCCCGCAGCAGTTGAGGCTCCACGTGATGTCCCAAAATCAATGGCCGCGGTTCCACTCACTAAAGAATCAGGGGCATAAAGTAGAAAACCAATCATAAAAAGAAGGAGCGCCACAATAAATTTACTATGAAAACCAACAAAATAATTAAAGAAAAATAAAACCAAAGCAAGCAGAATAAGACATATTACACAAACAGGTATTCTTTTTGATTCAAAAACTTTGTCAGACAGATAACCAGCCACAAGAACTCCGATGGGGCCTCCTAATTCAAAAAAAACACTTATTATTGCAGATTCGGTCATTCCTGTTCCAAGTTTTTCGTTTATATACAATGGACCCCAGAAAAAAATTGCATACCGCGTGGGCTTTAGACAAAAATATACTGCACCTAAAATCAGGACCATTGGATTTTTTAGAACTGAAATTATAAATTTCAGGCTTACTCCATTTTGTCTTATGTTTCTTGTTTGTTTTGTGTTTCTTGCACTTTGTAGATTTCCTGTTTTCTTAGGCGTTTCTTCAGATAAATCAAGTATGGCTTCTTTTTCGCCCTTGTGTTTTTCAATTTTAGGAAGCCCTATGTCTTCGGGCCTATCTACTTGCAAAACAAAAAACATGGCACAGACCACAAAAAGAGCCACAGCCGGTCCAAAAAAACCAAAGCGCCAATTTGTGAAATAATCCGCACAAAACCCGGCAAACGGCGATGCAATGAGCCCACCAACGGCGTAATTTGAACACCACCAGCCCATAACCACACCACGCTCTTTTTGTGAAAACCAGTAACTTATATTTTTTGTAAGAGGTGCCCACCCTGTTGACTGACAAAAACCCTGAATACAAAAAAATACTCCGAGTAGAACAACAAGCGATGAGGCGCCCATTAAAAACGCCGTTAAAATAGATACAAGCATGCCAATTAATATTATTTTTCTTGCACCAAATTTATCGCCAAATATTCCCCATACAAATTGCCCCACCGCGTAGGCTATAAGATATGCAGCATCAATCTGACTCATTTGAAGCTTTGTAAGCATTATGTCGGGATCGGTTGACATACCTATTTTTGCAACAGAAAATGATTTTCTTGTGAGATAAAAACCAACATAGGCAAGCCATGTTATAAAAAATATTCTATAGCGCCAGTATTTATACTTATTACCAGGTACACTGACTTTTGTTTTAATCACTTAAAATAGACCTCATATAAAAAGTATAAATACTAACTAACAATAAAAGCACCGGTTTTTGAAATAGTTTTGATAAATTAAATTCCGAATACGGCTCTAATAAAAATCAAAAACCTGAGTCCCAATTTGTTGGGAACCATATTTGCACTTCCTGATTTTAAAGCTTTTCTTACAAATTTCCAGGGCCTACGTTCTTCCATCCAATCATACCAATCCTTCTTTTTGACAAATAAGCCCTGAATCGGGAGCAAATGTTTTTCCGACAAGTAAGTAAGCATTTCTTTTTCATTATTATGCATTTCAGGTTTCATTCCGCTTAGATCCGGCCTGTGATAGGATTCAATTTTCTTGTGTCTGACAAGAAGTAAAAAACCATTTCCTCCAATATCCTTAAACCTGATAAATATTCCAAAAGATGCAGGTAAAAATTTTTTCCACCATGATTCAAGCGCTTCAAGAATAAAATGCCCCCAGCGGC
>CAZQUK010000227.1:0-6042 GCA_964596435.1 uncultured Oligoflexia bacterium | reverse complement strand
CAAAGCCCAAAATTTTATTTTTTTGATCAGGGTGTCCAATGCGCGCTTCAAAGAAAACTCAATATTCCACTTATGTCTAAAACCCCAGAATACGGAAGGGCCTTTGAGTCGTGGTTTGTTAATGAGTGCATTCGGTTAAATGAGTATAATGAAAAAGATTTTACTTTTTCGTATTTGCGCACAAAAGATGGTTTAGAGGTAGACCTAATTGTAAAAAGGCCAGATAATACAGAAGTATGGGTCGAGATTAAATCAAGTGACAATATCGACAGACGTTATATTCAATCCTTGTTAAGATTTAAAAAAGATAAAATAAAGGCGCAGTTTATTTGTGCCAGCCAAGTTTCAAGTTCCCAAAAAATTGAGGGTATCCGGGTTCTTCCCTGGAAGGAGGCCCTTGAAGCAATTGGCTTGTTATGAGTTGATGATAATTACCCTTAAACGCCCAATTATAGACACTCTCCCAGGTCCTTCGTAATCTAAAACCCACTAATATTATTAACATTTATTGTCTTGACGAGTCATGCGTGTGCCTTTATAAGATACTAATGTTATCAAACACTAGAGCGCCCGATTTTTAAGAAAATTGGGTATTTCTTTGTTGGTAATAAATTTAATCCGGAAGGAGGTGATTGATATGCCAGGTATAGCCGTCAGAGATGGTGACTCTTTTGAAGGTGCTCTTAGAAAGTTTAAAAAGCAGTGTGAAAAAGCTGGCGTTCTTTCGGAGGTCCGCAAACGTGAGGCATATGAAAAGCCATCAGTAAAAAAGAAGAAAAAAGCAGCAGCAGCTCGCAAGCGTTTAGTTAAGAAAGCTAGAAAACCTTATTAGTTTATAATTTGAATTTTCAGTGGAAATTCTGTGGGAGTATATAGCCAGGTGCCTCTAGTGGGTTGCATCCGGTTATGTATGTATTGCGTGGTGCCCAGGTTGTGTTGCCCAAATTATATGAATATATTTTGGAGTTAAGTATGCCAACAATTCATGATCAGGTGCAGGACATAATGAAAACTGCGATGAAGCAAAAGGACAAGCCTACGTTGCAGCATGCGCGAAATCTTCATGCAGCTATCAGGAAAGAAGAGATTGATTCACAGACTAAACTTGATGATAGCGCTGTTCAGGTTTTAATTTCAAAACTAATGAAGCAAAGAAACGAATCGATCGCTTCTTACCAAAAAGGTGGAAGGGACGATTTGGTGGCTGAAGAAACGGCTGAGCTTAAGTTTTTAAAAAACTTTATGCCCGAAGAACTTGGTGTTGAGGAAATTAAAAAACTTATTGATGAAGCTGTCATAAGTGTGGATGCACAAGGTATCCGTGATCTTGGAAAAGTTATGAAGGCCCTTTTGCCACATGTTCAGGGACGTGCTGATGGTAAACTGGTCAGTCAGCTTGTAAGGGAAAAACTTTCGTAGAATTTTAGGATGAATAAGTGGGCGAAATTTCGTTGTTTGTGGTTGTAAAAAACATATTGGAAATATTTAGCAAAACCCGAGTGGGTTAACAATTGAGGTTAGATGCTCAAAAACAAAAAAAGTATACCGGCCGAATGGATACAGAAAGTTAAGGACAAGATCAATCTGGTCGATGTTGTTTCTGAGCATGTTGTTCTTAGAAAAGTTGGTGCCAATTATCAGGGACTTTGCCCTTTTCATGCCGAGAGGACACCTTCTTTTAGTGTGCACGAGGTAAAACAATTATATCATTGTTACGGGTGCAAGGCCGGTGGGGATCTTGTAACTTTTATTCAGGAAATTCACGGCCTAAGTTTTATTGAAGCGTTAAGGGAGCTTTCTGAGCGGGCTGATATTCCTATTCCTGATGGCGCCTTAGGTGGTGATGGTAAAGAGGATCCAGGTCAGAAAAAACGTAGAGAAGAACGTCAGATGGCATATAGGCTCAACCATTTTGCGGCAAGGTTTTATCAGAACAACCTGTCTACAAGTACTGAGGCAAAAGATTATCTTCTTAAACGTGGAATTTCGGTCCAAAATAATAATCCGTTTCTTATTGGTTATGCAAATCCCGAATGGGATACGCTTTCAAATTATCTTAATGAAAAAAAAGCACCAATGAGATTAGCGCTTGATATTGGTCTTATTCGCCCATCCTCAAAAAATTATGTTCCAAGAAATGACTCTGCAGATAAGCCTGGATATTTCGATTTATTTAGGGACAGAATAATGTTTCCAATTATAGATTTAAGAGGGAAAATCGTGGCCTTCGGTGGGCGCATGCTTCCTATGAAAGATAATAATGCTGCCAAAGAAGGTCTACCAATTAATGAGGGTGGCACGACTTGCTTACCTGCGGGGCAGGCTAAGGCTGATACGGGTGGTTTGTCCCCTAAATATTTAAATTCACCAGATTCGCTAGTTTTTCAAAAGAGCCGCCAACTTTTTGGACTGTTCCAGGCAAGTAAGCACATTCGTGAGAAAAAAGAAGTAATTGTTGTTGAGGGTTTTTTTGATGCAATTGCCTTAAGTGAAGCAGGATTTATGAACGTTGTTGCTACATGCGGGACAGCTTTAACAGAGGAGCATCTTAAACAAATTGGAAGGCTCAAGGCAAAAATATTACTACTTTTTGATACCGACAAAGCTGGTCTTGAGGCTCGCGATAGGGCGATGGAGCTTGGTCTTGCAAATGATACGATGTTGTATGATATCTCACTCCCAAAATCAGCCAAGGATCCATCAGAATTTTTATTTGGAAACGATGGCAAACTGGATACAGCGGCACAAAAAACAATTTCAGATCTTGTTGAAAATAGCATTCCACTTTTAGATGACCGCATTGAGGATGGTGTCCAAAAGTACCTGGATACAAAAGAAGACAGTGAAACAAGGGTTCATATAATTAGAAAACTTGCGTATTGGTTATCGCTTCTTAATGATTCAGTTGGGCGCAGCATGAGAAAGCAAATGATACAGGACAAACTCAGGTTGGATCCATTCATATTGAATGCTGCATTAAACGAGGCCCTAGTCGAAAAAAACAAATCTCGTCAAAATTTTAAAACCAGTGGTGCATCAGATAGAAACAAAAATAAACCAGAACCTGTAAATCAGAACGTAAACTCTTCAGTTTTGAAATCTGGTTCAATGAATCCCAACTTTATAAAAGGCACACCTACAGGGCGGTCTATATGTCGGGGTTCTATTAAGGGGGGCTTGCCGGGGCGGAGACTTACCTTCCACAGGGCCGAAGAAGTGCTTCTTCGTTGTATGATAAATAGCGAAAAATTTACCGATTTTTGGCCAGAACTAGGTGCCAAATTGCCACCAAGTGGCCGTTTATCTGAACTTTTTATTTCTCAACCGTTAAGGGAGTGGGTAAATGATGTAATAGTTGAAAGTGGTGAAAACTTTTTAATTGGTGGCGTAAATCTCGACAAATATCAGAGTCAAACAGCGTCAATTCCTTCAGAAATACGCAAGGTGCTAACGGCATCTTGGGTGGATGTTCAAGGCGGTCCAGAAGTCGGGGAGCTTAAGCAGGCAATTAATTTTCTGCTTGAGCGATTTTGGGCACGATTTTCGCATAAGATTAAGGCTGAAATAAACCAGGCCGAAGTGAAAAAAGACCTGGAATTACAGCGGCATCTTATGAAAGAATATCTTGACGCACAAAAAAAAATAAAAGAACTTAGCATTGCTTATGAAGAATAAAAAACAACCCAAACCAAAAAAACAAACAACAAAAAAATCCTCTAAAACTCAAAAAAAAGAGACGGAGACTTCTGTTGCAAAAGGGGCTGCTCAATCAAAGCCCAAGGATATCGATGAGCAAGTAGAGAAATTAGAGAAGGTTGATACAAAAATTGAGAAAAAAATAGAGAAAAAATTCGAGCCAACGGTTCAAGCTGAATCCGCACAGCAGATCCCAGATGAAATAAGGGACATTGGATTTGTAAGGGACCCGGCGCTAACTGCAAAATTATCAAAAGACAAAGATATAAAAAAACTTTTAGACATGGGTACGCGGCGTGGATGTCTTACTTTTAAGGAGGTTCATGAGTTACTTCCAGTCGAAATAGTTCAGATTCATGTAATAGACGAAATAATGAATATAATGATGGATCACGATATAGAAGTGATCGATCCGGCAAGGCCACCAAAGGCAGATGAAGATTCAGAAGAAGTCACACCGGTTGAGCAAAGTGCAACTCAGAGTGAAGAAGGTGATGATGATGCATCCAAACCAAAGGTAGCAGATGTTGCGCGTGGAGCTGATCCAGTTAAATTGTATTTAAAGAAAATGGGAAGTGTCTCGCTTTTAACCCGTGAAGGCGAAGTTGAAATTGCCAAACGTATTGAAGAAGGCGAAATTGAAATTCTTCGTGCACTTCTTGCATCTAAGCTTGGTACTTTAGCCATTGTGGAACTTGGAAACAGAATTGAAACAGGCAGAACAAAAGTTAAGGATGTTATTCGTGGGGTGGAGGATGAAATTTCTCTTGAAGACGAAAAGATGTATCAGGAGAAAATATTAAAGGCCATTGCAAAGGTCAAAACGCTTGTTAATTACGTAGAAAAAATTACTGGCGATGGCAAGTTTAAGAAAATAATTGGCAAGGAAAAGTCGAAGTTTCAGACAGAAATTGACAAAAGGCAAAGACACGTTGAAAAAGCATTTGAAAATATTGCTTTTAACAGAAAGACAATAAATATTTTATCCTCACAGATTAAAGAGTACTGGTATAGAGGCCAGTGTTATCTTGATGAGCAGGTTCGTGTTTATGAATATCTTGATATTACAGAGCCCAAGGAAATGGAGCTTGTTTGTGAAACATCAAGGGAAGGCAATGAGGAAAAAATAGCAGAGATTTGTAAAAAGTACGATGTTCTTTCTCCAAAGCTTTGCCAATTAATGCAAACGCTTGAAGATGTTACCAGAAGAATAAACCGTCTTGAGGAGGAATCGGGAATAACAATTCATGAAATGATGCGAATTCATGAAAACCTGACAATAGGGGAGCGTCTTGCGGATCAGGCAAAGAGTGAGCTGGTTGAGGCAAACCTAAGGCTTGTTGTTTCGATAGCCAAGAAATATACAA
Organism: uncultured Oligoflexia bacterium; assembly: GCA_964596435.1. Classification (GTDB taxonomy): domain Bacteria; phylum Bdellovibrionota; class UBA1018; order UBA1018; family CAZQUK01; genus CAZQUK01. The sequence continues at coordinate 979 of CAZQUK010000227.1, read as the reverse complement.
ACCGCGGACTTCAGTTTTTGGATTTAATTCAGGAAGGCAACATTGGCCTTATGAAGGCGGTTGATAAGTTTGAGTATAGGCGCGGTTATAAATTTTCAACTTATGCTACATGGTGGATAAGGCAGGCAATAACAAGGGCCATTGCTGATCAGGCCAGAACGATAAGAATTCCTGTTCACATGATTGAAACAATCAATAAGCTTGTAAGAACCTCGCGTTCACTAATACAGTCATTGGGAAGGGAACCCACGCCGGATGAAATAGCGGTTAAGATGGAGCTTCCAGTTGATAAAGTAAGAAAGGTACTCAAGATAGCAAAAGAGCCGATATCTCTTGAAACACCAATTGGTGATGAAGAGGATTCATTTCTTGGAGATTTTATTGAGGACACAAAGGTTATTAGTCCTTCTGAGGCAATAATAAACGTTAATCTTTCAGATCAGACAAGAAAGGTACTTGCGACTTTAACGCCCAGGGAAGAAAAGGTTTTAAGGATGCGTTTTGGAATTGGCGAAAAATCAGATCATACTTTAGAGGAGGTTGGTCAGGATTTTTATGTAACTCGTGAGCGTATTAGGCAGATTGAGGCCAAGGCATTAAGGAAGCTTAGGCATCCATCCAGGGCGAAGTTACTAAAGGCGTTTATTGACGGTTAGGGTGGTTAGCTCAGGTTGTTAGAAAGTGTGAGTTGACGCGGGCCTTGCTTATAGGTTTCTAAAAAAAAGTTTTTTTTGATTTTAATTTTTGTTCTTTAAATTTATATTCAAACACCGTGGGCGCTTAGCTCAGCTGGTTAGAGCAATCGGCTCATAACCGATTGGTCCGGGGTTCGAGTCCCTGAGCGCCCACCATTGTCAATAGTCTTCGAACCTTTTTTTTCAAAATATTTAAGTGCTGATATGCCTTGAGTGACAGGCCATGTAATTGATTTTATGTCAGGAAGAAGTGCTCAAGAAAATTCTATATCGGAACTGAAGAG
>CAZQUK010000226.1:0-6082 GCA_964596435.1 uncultured Oligoflexia bacterium | reverse complement strand
CTTTTGCCCAGCGTTATGTCGTGTGGGTTTCGGTGAGGGTTGTATTTTCTGAGATATTTTTTCATAATTAATTTGTTGCTAATTAAAATACTTTTTCATAAAAATGTAATAAGGACAGGAATTTGTTATTAAGTTTTGGGGGTCTGAGTATGTTTTTTAATATTGATCATTTACCACAAAAAGAGGTCCTACCGGGCATAAAAATTAAATCAGTGGCACTGAAAAATTTAATGATTACCTTGGTTGATCTTTCTCCGGGCGCTGTGTTGCCAGTGCATTCGCACGTTCATGAACAAATTACTTACTGCGTTTCGGGCTCCCTTGAGCTTACTGTGGATGGAAAAAAAGAAAACCTGAAAATGGGAAAAGGTGCATCCGTTCCGTCCGGGATTAAACATAGTGGAATCGCGGGGCCCACGGGTGCGTTTGTTGTAGATTCATGGTCACCAGTAAGGGATGATTATATTGTTTATGACATGTAGTTTTTAATCTTGATCTTATTGAGGTGCCTTCTTGCCTCGTATTGCCGGTTTATTGTTTTAGATATTTAAGTGCAGACGCGGATTATTAATACCGCAATTGTATTGCAAAAGCTGTGGCTTTTGGGGTTGGCAAAAATGCGAAATTTAACTGATAACTTTCATCTTTTGAGTTTATGGTTAAAAACTCATACGTGCCGCTTGCAAGTCCCATTGCAGATAAAAACCCAAGTGTCATATTAGTTGTAATGGTTCTTTGCTTTGAAAACACAAGAACACTAAGCGATGAAGCGGCAGAAATAAAGCCCAGCGTTCCTCGTATTTTTTTTAATTTACGTCGTTTATTATAGTATCTGTCAATTGTGGATTTAATTTCATTATTTAATATATAATAACGCTCAGTGGTTGAAATCTTGAAAATTTTTTTAAGTGCGGCACTATAGTCTTTGATTCTTTCAATTTCAGCGGTGAAATCATCGCCAACAAAAAACAGCTCTGCACCATGAGATATTGCAAAGATACTTAAAACCTGAATTATGGAATACCCAGCTTTTGGTAAAATCTCAGTTTGCCGTATGCTTTGTGCAACAGATGTTGTGAGCGCCAGGCCGCCGCCAATCATGTAGCCTAAACCTTCTTCAGAAGTGATCTTTTCGTGTGCCTTTGATTTTTCGATTAATTGTTCAACGTACGATGCACTCCATGCCACATGTGTTGAAAGGCTTAAAATTATTACGACAAGAATAAAATATTTAAGCTGTGTCATAATCCCACTCTGAGTCCAAGCGTGAATCGTGGTTGACTGGATCTTCCTGTTTCAATTTTATTGATCCACTCTTGGGCAACGGCAACTTCAAAAGCTGAAAATCTAATTGAAAGTCCTGTTCTTAAAAATCCTGGTCTGAAACTGCTTAAAAGTTTTGTGGGGCCAACATAGTATGAAAGTGTTCCTAGCCACTGTTTGTTCCAGACGTTTCCGTATATTAAACTATAAAACAGTTCGCCGCCAATTTGCATTTGTCCTGCCCAGAGTTTTGGAACCAAGGCAAGACCTGTAAGCACGCGGGTTTCCCGGTCGGGTCTTATGAAAAGATATTTGTCACGGGTTTCGCCATTAAGAAATCTCCCAAAATCTTTTATCAAAAACGATCCTGATATAATACCATCCATTTCGGCAAAAACGCCTGCATCGCCAAAAACGCCATTTCTTTTCTGTTCAAAAAGAAAGTCAGAAGGAAGTTGTGATGAAAAATTAACCAAAGTTGTTTCTGCAATGTATTCTTCTCTTCTTAATATTGTACCGGTTGCACCAGCTGAAACCGATAAATCATGAAACTTGAATCCAAATCCTGCTCCCATAAAAACATTAAGGTCATCCCTGTAAAGCATAGAGCCCATTGGTAGGTTTGGGTTGTGAAGTTGGAACTGACCATATAGTCTTACGGGCCTGATTCCTAATGTTAGATTTCTAAATGTATAATTTATCCTGGCACTAATAAGGGCCTCTGAATAGTTATAGTCATCAAAGGCATCGGTTATAAAATCGGAATTCAGATCCCCACTCATGAGTCCCTGAGAAAGCGACAGCACGGATTCAGTGGCCGACAGTATTCCTGAATATTCAAGGGTTCCGTTTTTAACAAATTGTAGCCTTGCGGGATTGCAAAAAGGCATCTGGGCATACGATGGGGCAAATGAACACTGACCAAAACTTACATATTCATCAAAGCTATCCCAGTTGCCTGAAATAGAATCAAACATGCTTGGTAGTGCATAAACATTTTTTGAAGCAACCAAAGAAAGACAAAACATTAAAGCGCAACAAAGATAATAATATAGACAGGTTTTTTTAGAGATTTTATAAAACGGCATTCCCGTAAAATTCCCCCCAGAAGCTAAATATTCTATTCAGATGTATACTTTGTAAACACTTATTTAAAGTTTATACCACAGATAACCACCTAAAATCATTAAAAAAACACGAGTTCGGGTTTTGGCACGCATGTTGAATATGCATGCTGGAAGTTTAAAACATTTTTTAAAGTAGGAAGAGTCATTTTTGATGTGGAGGCCATGAAACATGAAAATCAGTGAAAAAAAACGCGTAATTGGCGCTTTGTGTTTGGTTCTATCTTTATCGGTTACATTTACAAGTAGCACTTTGATTGTCGGGTGCGGGAAAACCGCATCTGAAGAAGATCTTTCAATGGAAGAAAAAAGTAATGAGTATCTGCGTGATGCCCTGGTTGCACTTGATGAAGGCAAGGAGGTTGAGGCAGAAAGATTACTAAAGCTTTGTTTGCAATATAATCCACAAAATACTGAAGCTGAGATTCATTTATCATCACTTTATGCTAAGCAGGCCGGAATTAAGGTTTCAGACTGGCTCGATCCGCTTTATGATTCCATTGAAGAACTTGAAGACAGGGCCCAATACCTTAAGGCCATAGCAGAAACTATTCGTGAAGGCGGAATCCCGGATACCAGCAATGGTGTTGAAGAATCCGATATCAGTTCAAATGAATCGCTTGAAAAATCACAAAAAATTGTAACTGAAATTTTTCAGCTTTCAAGCTCAGTGCTAATACTTGCTAAAATATTTAATGCGGTTCCTAACCTTTCTGACGAAAGTTTACAGAAACTCGATAAGTCAATTGATGTTTTAAGAAAGCGCCATATATCGCCACTTAGTCGTCCGGAGGAAAGTCGGGTTTATTTGGCAATTTTATCGGTAATCAGGCTTGTAAATTACACTAAACGACTTGTTGGTGATCACATTGCAGATTTTAATTTTGATAAAAACAGAATGTGCGCACTTGATTCAGATGGCTTTAGAAATAAAATTTATGAAATCAAACGTTCATTAAGAATGATGGAAGAAGGTTTAACAGTGCATCCTGAAGCCGAAGCTACTTCATTAAGAGAAGCAAGATCTCAGCTGCGGGGTTTTATTACTGATATTCTAAAAAACAACATATGGCTCAATCTGGATAATATGTTAAACCCTGATGCACCAGAAGGAAAACTTGCAAAACAGATAGTGCGTAAAAATATCTGTAAGTAAATTAATTTTATAAGCCTACTGTAAAAAACTACTCGCTAAATGCAGTGTTTGTGTAGCCTAAGACGTCTCTTGCATCTTCACCCGTTCCACCTGTTGTTCCTCTATTGGCATGAGTGTTTACACCTGATCCAAAATACATTGACCCACTTATTATACTTCGCACTTTGAATGCGGGGGCGTATTTTTTTGGGCCATGCGTGCTGCAAGATTAACGGCTCAATATTATTGATTTATTTTATGTCTCTATCCATTACGGTTTTGCGTTCACTCCCACGGGCGAGGATTATTGCGCTATCTGCAATTAAACGGATCTTATCTGATAAAATGTATTTTACCGAATCTGATGTATTCAAGCCAGATTTGTTTGTGATGTAATTTTTAAGTTTTGATACAACCACTAGAATATCCTGATCTACGTTTTGCGGCGTTTGTTTTTTTATTAAGGGCGGAAGGTAATTTGTTTTTACAGATGTTTGGGCAGAAGATTGTGGCGCGTTTGTCTGCGCGGAGTTTTGCGGTGTGGAAGATTGTGCAGGGTTTTGTTGCGTTGACTTTTGTGCGGAAGGAATATAAGGCGCATTTGTTTTCTGCTTATTTTGTGGCTGATTAATTTCAGCGGCTAGTTGTTTTTCAACGTCAGTTTTTTTGGGGGCCCTTCTTTCAAATGCGCCTGCATCTCGGTGCCTCATAACAGGTAGGTGGGCATCAAAACATTCTAAGGAGCAAAACAGCATCCCAGATCTTTTTCTGTTACAGGTTGAAACGCTGCAAACCCAAAAAGTGCTTTCGTAATTAATTGGGCGCTTGCAGGTCGTGCATTTTCGCCAGTAGTGCTCGCATACGCTTGGTGGGGCTTTTGGTGGGTCGTTTGTCATGATCAGTATTATGATCAGTCGGTTCTTTCTGCTTATCAAGAAAATAAGTTTATATAGTGCTTATGCGTATGTAAAACGTCTATTTAACGTATTTTTTGCAGATACAATGAGTTATGCATGGCGGGCAAATTGTAACCCACGCGGTTTTTTCTGACGCCATTCGGCCCCGAGGTGTGTCTTTTTTTACACATTGCGCAAGTTGAAATTATGTTTCATATTTAAAGTACAAAGATACGCTTTAGTCAGTGCTGTTTTAAGGGGGGACGTATGATTAAGAAAAAAGTATTTCAGTTTATATCCGCAACATTAATGGCGTGTGTAATTACATTAATAGTTTCATGTGGAGAAAAAGATACAAGCCTTCAAGACGGAATAACAGGAGCGCAAAAAGTTCTATGTGGTCTTGGTTTAAATGCAGTAAAATATGAAGATAAAAAGAAAACATTTGAAGATTGCTGCACGGGCGAAGCCTTTTTAGATCCAATTCAAAGATCTAAATTTGAACCAATGTGCGTCGATTATTGTAAGTCTGGTTTTTTTGAAAAAATGGACTGTGCATTCAACAATCCAACTTATGCATTTATAGCAAGCTTAAAAAACACCTTTGAAAAAATGGCTTTTATCATGAACAATAAAGAGCAAATTTATTGTACTCTTGGACTTGAAAAAATGAATGAAACCGGAGAAATGCCATTTGATGTTTATCAAACGTGTTGCGTTGATTTTTTTAATCACGACAGATCACTTATGACAAGTTCAGAAAAAACTGAATATGATAAACTAAAAACAACAATGACTAGCGGATGTGAAAAGTTTTGTAATAAATCAGTGGAATCAAGAGTGCTATGTTCAGAATCAAGCGGTCACCTTAAACACATATATAACAACACAATCAATCCAGATAACCCACTTGGAAAAGACTCAGCAGCATATACAAGAACTTCAGATATTAGCTTTGGCGTTTATTGTCCAAAAGAACAATATGTTAATCCAAATTTACCTTGGTCATCTAAAATTAACGACTACTGCATTACAATAAAAAACACTCTTACAAATAAAGGCTATCTTAATATGTTTCATTCTGATCTCAAAAGGTTGGAAAGAAAATTAGGTAGTGCCACACTTCAGGTCCCGGATGCAAATGGCGTCTGGCACCAGGGGGAAGATAACGGTTTCGAGGGTATTAACACAGTCGATGCTGCTTTTGTTGTTTCTCATGCCGGTCCTGGCGAAATAATGGCACACGAGAAAAACAATATGGCAACAACTGAATTTATGCAGCTTGGAAATTTTTATGTATCGCCAACAGAAAGATCTGGAATAAGTTATAACAATTTTGGTAATGGCCTTCAGTTGGCTGTGGTTTATGCCTGTGAATTTCTAAAGTATAAAAACCCAGAAAAACACCAAAGCCTTATCAATCAATTTAAACGTGGAGTAAAAATGATACTTGGAAGCGATGAGACTATGACCAACGAAACTGCCCTTGCTAGTAGAGTTAAAGCAGAACTAGAACAGGCTGATAGAAAACCTCTTTTTAAAATATGGCAAAACTTAGTTGATGAACACACCGACTACCCAGTAACGTTGGCCAGCGGAATTAGTAAAGAACATTGTGAATACAGATTGTATCGTATGACATTTGAGAACATAAAAAGCTTTGT
>CAZQUK010000225.1:0-6095 GCA_964596435.1 uncultured Oligoflexia bacterium | reverse complement strand
GCCCCATGAGTCTTGCTGGCAGCACAAGAATGCAAGCAACATCCGTGCAAATGCTTGCCGTTGGTCTTGCGCTTTTTAAAACTCAAAAAGATTTTAATATTGAAGACCAAATTAAAATACTTTCTGATTATTTAAAAAACTTAGATATTAATTTTCTTGAAAATTTTATTATTAAAGAATCAGAAGTATATAATAATAATGAATTCGTATCTTACATTACCAACGAATATGGAATTACAATTTTAACCGATACCACCGAGCGTTCACCCACCTTTAGTTTACGTGTATTTGAAAACCTTCAAGACAAAACAATTGACCCCTCTTTATGCTATCTGTTTTTACCTCATGCTAAAAACAGTAAAAGTGCTTGGAAAATAATCCTTAAGCACCCGCCAAGAACCCTTGAATGGAAGAAGCTTAAATCCTTGGCTGGTATTGATAGAATAAAAGGTTATGACTTTAGTGCTTACGGTTTAGAAAAAAGAAAGAAAAACCTAAAGGGAAAAAAAGCGCACGAGTTCATTATTAAAAAAGACGATAAGAGCAATTTAACATTTTCTTTTAGAAACGAAACCGCAACCATTCCTATTAGATTTGACTCAATTATTCTTGAAAACGTGCTTCTTAAAATGCTACTCAACACACATTCAACCCTGGTTATGGGCAGAATCGGGCGCTACAAAGACAACTTGATGACCTGGGTCAAACCAAACAACAACAAACTTATTGATAGAACTATAAGATATATCGATAAATTGCTTCAAAACAGAGGAAAAACCTATTCGTATCGGGAAATCGCCATTGAATGTTTTGTACAAATGGATTTATTAGAAGAAAATGAGTCAATTGTGTTAAAAACTTTTGAGAGTCTATTGAATAAATCATAAAACTAGGCGTAAAATAGTGGCCTATGCAAAACCAAATTAAAAAAATATTGTTGCTAGGCGCCATAGTGGTTTTATCTCTTTCAGTAAATACCTATGCAAAAAAAATAAGCGGATTCACTTCGTGGATGAGCAAAATCAATACGGCTCAAAGTTCTATTTTAGCCCCCCCCACCGACGTAGAACCCCTACCACTAAAGCCCCTTGGAAACGCTCTTAAAAAAATATCTTCAAGCAACTTACCTAATCTTATCCCAGATGGAAGCATTGATGCTTTTACTACCGCACTTAAAAGACAAATCTCCCGCTGTCTTAAACAGGATCTTTCAAAAAAGTGGCTGTTTGAAAAAAAGTGGTTAACAAGACAGAACTGGTGTGTTGATACAGCGCAGGCGTTTCTTGCAATTATTGAGAAGCATGACAACTTTAATGCAATCTGGGATGAAGCCAAGGACACTTTTGACTGGTACAAATCAACCGGCCGCAACAATGCAGGAGATGTGCTTTTTACTGGTTACTACCTACCGCTCCTACATGGAAAGAGAGCCGCTACAAACGAATTTAATTACCCGATATATAAAAAACCCGATAATCTGGTCCACGTAAATATAGACAACCAAATGGTGTGGCGAAAAGTAAATCCGGACGGAACATATTCCAAATTTTATGATCGCAAAGAAATAGATTGGGACAATGTACTTGAAAACCAGAATCTTGAAATAGCTTTTGTTGATGATGAAATTGAAGCTTTCTTTATGCACATACAAGGATCCGGAATAATTGAATTGGAAGACGGTAATAAAACAAAAAGGATACACGTTAACTACGCTGCGCAAAATGGGCACCCTTACAAAAGTATTTCAAAAATTTTAATTGATGAGGGTGTTGATAGAAGCTACATTACGCTCCAGGGTTTGAGGCGTTACTTTGTTGAGCGTCCACACGAAATTGAGAGGCTTTTTCCGGAAAATCCAAGCTATATATTTTTTAATGAGCACGAAGACGGACCGTATGGCGGAGCAGGAACCAAGCTGGTTCCGGAGCACTCAATCGCCATTGATTACCGCTATTTTCCATATGGAGCTGTTTCCTTATTCAAAACACAGCGCCCAATCATTGAAAATGATGCCATTACTGAATGGATAGATTTCTCGCGTCTTGGCGTTGCACAAGACACAGGTGGCGCAATCAGGGGTCCGGGCAGAGTTGATATTTACTGGGGCTCAGGAAATTATGCTGAATGGGCAGCCGGAAACCTTGCACACACAGGCACACTATATTTTGCCGTTATGAAAGATAAAAAGAAACAATAAATACAGTTTTGTTATAGTGCACCAAGATTGAAAATAGTTTAGCGGTTATTTAAAACTCTTGAAAGCCTGACGCTGACTCCTGCTGAAAGAAATATTAAACTTAGTATGAATATACCACTCCAAGGTGGGCTGTCATTATTCTTACCATCCTCATAAATCCTCGAAACCGTTCCACACCCAAAAACCTTATTTTCGCCAAGTTCGTTTCTTGGATATAGATATGTAATTGCATCAACATCGTCTTGCCCAAGGGAGAGCTGATTTTTTTCTGTTGCCGCGTAATACATAATGGCATTCTTGTCGTTTGAGTGCCCAAGGCCCATTACGTGTCCCATCTCATGTGTAATAACCAAATCTTTAATAAGATTCGAAAGCGTGGAATAATCCCAGTTGTTTGCTGTGGAATTTAACAGAATATAACCTACAAATATTTCATTATTTGAACTATAAAATCCACCTAAACCCAAAACACCTTCATAACCTTCCTCTAAAAACAAATCCTCTTCGCAGATAATAACAGGTCCATCTTGAATTGATTTGTAATCACTAAGTGCCTGCGCACCCGTTGCCGATGATTCACCATTTCTAACAAGCCTAAGCCCACTTGTTGCAACCTCGTTCCAGAGTTGAAAGGCATTATCAATAGAAGCATCTAATTCGGAATTTGAAACATTACATTTGCTGTAATTTACCTTAACAGTCAAAGTGTCCTGCTGCCACCCCACAAGGTTTGAACTTCCAAGCAATGTAAAAGCAAAACTTCTTTCCCCCCAAAAAAACCCAAGTATAAACAAACAGACTATTGTTATTCTTCCATGAATATTCATGTTCATTCTCCTTCCATGGCCCAAAGGGCAAAAAAATAGTCCTTTTTGACTATTTGTATTAAAAGAAACCATAACTAAGTTGCGCCATATAATTAAAGGTACGACTTAATTTTGATCCCACATTTAAAACTACTGCATCTATATCCAAGCGCACGCTGTATATATTAACGCCAATTCCAGCGTTAGCAGATATATTCTTCGCAACGGACGTTCTTGATGGAACAGCATAGTCCCTGGTTGAATCATAACCGCTGGAAACATCCGTCCTCCCACCCGGTCCGTTTATAAAATAAAAGAACAGACCTGGGCCCAATTTAAAATCAAAAAAGCCAAGAACCTGTCGTACAAGCGGGACGTTTATTGCCAAAATAGAAGTCTTTGTTCCAGTTCCATCAGTGGCTTTTTTATGAATCGGAGTATAGATAAAACTTGGAGCAACTGCCCACTCTGCTCCAAATCTAACAAGCAAGTGCAGATCGTAGTAATAACTTCCGATTCGTTTTCTCTCACCGGTTGAGGAAGCTGTAATCTTATTCATATTATTGGCTATGGCCCCCGCCCCCACATACAGCCCAATAGGAATTGTGTTCTTTTGGGCGTGAGCCACAAACGATGCGAAAATAAAAATTATAAGTAGAAAAACCAGTAAATTACGAAATATCAAAAAAGCCCCCAAACTTTTAAGACCCCCTCTTGGAGCATTAGAATCTCCAAGAGATTATAAAGAGTAAACCGCCTAAAGAAACAATGCAAAAAATAAAATAAACCAGATTTTTTTAATAAAATCAAGCGTATATATGGGTGGGATCAATAAAGTTTATGGTCTTTTCATATCCATCAATATTAAAAAGCTGAAAATAATTACAGCCGTGGCTCCCCAGACCCTGTGCCCTCCCCCTCGGACATAAAAAACTGCGGTCTTAAACTCCTCACCACCGAACCTGAATGTTTCAAAGCAAAAATTGTTATCATTAGTAAAATCGGAAAGCGGAACCCAGAACGCTGATGCAACTTCTTTAGGGTCAAGAGTTAATGAAATTTCTTCAATATTACATTTTAAGCACCCCACAACTGGCGTTACTCTAAAACCTGTAAAAAGCGTATCAAGTGGGTATAGGGCACCTAAAACATTAATGTCACAATGCTTAATCCCAACCTCCTCGTGTGTTTCTCTTAGTGCTGTCCAAACAAGGCCGGGCTTATCTATTTTGGCGCCTTTTATTTTATTAATAATTTTATTATCACTTTCTTCCCACCGCCCACCGGGAAGGCCAATTTCTCCCTGATGTAAATGAACATCCTGCCCTCTTTCTATTAATAGAAGCTGAGGGTCGTTTTCATTTAATGCTGAGTTTCCCCATAGCATTAAAACAGAGGCAGGGATAAAATTTTCAGGTTTAACTTTTCCAGCTTTTGTTTTTATAAATCTTTCTAAAAAAATTTCTGCTTGTTCCTGAGGTAACATATCAATGCTTTTGGGAACAGGAGAGTCCATTGCTTTTTTAATTGTAATAAAAAAACTATTAAAATTCATTGTCACCGTTCGAATTCATATTTATTTAAAGTATCCATTGTGGCCCGAAATCCTGATTTAAACGAATCCCTCATTCTTTTGGGTGATAGGGAGAAATAATTTCCGAAAAACATTTTTGTATCGCCCGGCTGTGGATGGATATAGATAAAATCAACATTCGATCTAAAACTTAATTCTTTTTCTAAAATTTCACAAATTTTCATACGGTTCGGATCAGAAATCCCCTCGGTTTTACAAAAAACAGACACAGCGTTAATTGCGTTTCTGTTTTTTTCTTTATTGTGCACATTATTCCTGATTTTCTGCTCAATTAATAAAAACAGTGCCTGTATTGCAATTGATGTTAAACCATATTGAGTCAGGCATCCGACTTCCGGCGTAAAACTATATGGTTTATAGCTGTAACTTGCAATTATAAGATCAGCGCCAGAATCAACAGCGACGTGAGAAGAAAGCGTGTTTCTAACTTCACCATCAATATAGTAAACAATCTCGCCTTTTCCGTTCTTTATTCCATAAGGCGAAAAAAGGACAGGAAGTGCCGTGCTTGCCGCACAAGACTCAGATATCGGTACGCCATAATCAAACTCGTTACCGGCACCAAAGTCACATTCCTTAAATTTTTCTTTTCCAAAAACGGCTTTTATAGGCATGTTTAATTTTGATGCAACAATAAAAAGATCAGCACAATATTCTTCAAAATTGTTTGATGGTAAAACCCCTTCTCTTAAATATTCTTCAATACCAGAAGTTGAAAAAAGCCCCGTGGCCTTAAGTTCTTTTTTTAAATTCAAAAGGCCACGTAAATTTCCGCGCAGGACTTTTGAAATACCTCTATTTAATAATGGAATCTGTTTCCAAAAATACGATTCCTGACTGAGCGATAAACCAAACATTTTCTGGTATGTAAGTTTATCAATTATTCTTTTTGTTTCTGATCCATTTGTTTTTATTTCAGCTTTATTTTTTCGAGTTAAAAGCGTTCCTGAAATCTCCTCCAGAGAAAACCCCGACGCCAAATAACTTGCAATAACAGAACCCGCACTTGTACCGACATAGGTTGAAATATTAAGAGGTGGATAATTTTCCTTTTCTGTCTCTTGGGTTAAAAGGCCACCTCTAAAAGTAAAACCATTCTCCCTCAAAGCCATGGCCACCCCAACATGGAACGCCGCGGCCTTTGCCGCACCCCCGCTACACACAAAAGCTATCTTTTTTTTGCGTGAAATATGAATTTTTTTATTAAAATCATCATTTATATCCAACATCTTATTTAGAATACTTGAATTCGCGGCGCATGGAAATACAATAAGATATAGTATGTATAAAGAAAATAAAGATGGAAATTGGATACCCATTGTTAATTATGCCTTTAAAAAAAATGTAAGTGTTTCAACACTTAGAAGACAAATAAAAGCCGGCAAAATTAGATTCAAAAAAGATAAGGGAAGATACTTGATATATGACCAAAGTGGTCATGCTGCTCCGAACGAAAAAGAAAATATAAATACAAGTAGGAGCGGTGGGAATACCATAG
>CAZQUK010000224.1:0-6098 GCA_964596435.1 uncultured Oligoflexia bacterium | reverse complement strand
TCGGGGTCGCTTGTTTCAAAAAGCAGTACCGCAACAAAGGTCCAGTTTTTTACAAATCGTTATGGTAATTTTTCTGCTGAAGGTTTAACTCCAGGTGTTTATGAATTAATACTTCACAATGAAATATTTAAGAGCGCCGAAATTATTATTCCGGAAAATGCAGATGGATTATATAATATTGGGACAGTAAAGGTTGAAAGTTATGAATAAAATACTATTATTGATATTCTTGTTTCCATTTTTGAATGTTAATACTTTTGCATGTGGAAACCTATCGCTGGTTGTGAATAATATTACAATCAACTGGTCACAAAGTTTTTCAATAAAAACCGAGTCGATAACTGTAAACCGCACAGATACCAGCAAAGCGTGTAATTATTTTATTACTTTTTCGCGCGGTGGTGGCGCAAGCTACGACACAAGGCGGATGTTAAACGGCACTAAAACCCTGCGTTACCAACTTTACACAACTGCATCTGTTAACCCGTCGAATATATTAAAGGCCCTGCCTGAGGCTTCAAGTAGCTCTGAAGTTTTAACTGGATCATTTAAGCGCAATGGACCATCTTCTGAAACTAAAAACTATTATGTTGACATTCCTCTTTTTGAAGCAACCAATCCCACACTTGTTGCAGCAGGAAATTACACCGATGTATTTTCTGTAAGTGTTTATAATGGCCGCATTAATAATCCGCCAAATGCACCAGATAGTACATCAACTGTGCAAATAACAAGCGTTGTGCCAAAAATAATTGCGTTATCGCTTGTGGAACCGGGAAGCCCTTTTGATATTAACGACACATCCCAAACAGTTGGTTTTGGGACCCTGGTTTTAGGTGATACAAAAGGATTTGACCTAAGAGTGCTAACAAATGCAGGATATTCTGTGAATTTTTCATCACAAAATAATGGTCAATTAAAACATATAACAGCACCAAGTGTTACGGTCCCTCAAAAAGCTGTTGTTTATACAACCAGGGTAAATGGTATTGCTTACGATCTGTCTCATAGTAACAACAAACCCACTGAAGTTGCAGCCGGTGGCGGACAAACGCCACTTTCTGGCCAGCTAAATACTGTTAATTTTACAATTGGTGATGTTCAAAACAAAATGGCTGGCGACTACAGTGATGCTATAACGGTTACAACCTCAACAACCGAATAATCACATTGCTGTTATCGTAAATGTAAGTGTGTCTTTTAATAATTTTAAGGCCGGTTTTTTATCGTTAAGTTTAATTTCAACTGAGCTTGTTTTTCTTTGTGTTTCATTTTTAATGGAGTCTAAAAATATTGTATGTTTTTTTAAAAGTGAGATTGGTTTTTTATCAATTAAAACCGTGTATTTTAAAAAATTAAAATCACTGGTCTGAAGATAACCAAGGTTTTCTGATTCAATTGTTATAAAAACAGGGGTTTCCATATTGGTAAACGCAAGAAACGAGGCCACTTCAAATTCATAATCAAAATCCTGCTCGCTATTTTCTACACTAAAGCCCGTGCTTAAATGATTATTTTCAAACTTATTTATAAAAAAAGAAGCCGTTGGCGGAATATACCCACGCGGCGAAACAGATGCAATGCTCCTTCCTTCTGCAACACTAGCTTGTTGGTGCAGTATGGACAGAATTAAAAATGCTATGACCAAAAAAGTGGGTTTTAATTTCTTCATACGTACAGCTTTTTTATTGCGCCAAGTATCTGTTTCTATATACCTATCGGCTTAGTGCGTTAAAAACTTAACCCACCACATTAATTTATATAACATTCTGTATTTTATAGGTTTTTTTGGTTCGGGTGCCCCCTCGCGTATTGACTCATAAGTAGCTGGCAGAGTGCACTGCGTTATAAAATTAATTACATTTTTTTCCGATATGGTAAATAGGGGAAGTGCATGTCACGCTCCAGATATCCGAGTGTGACTTTGTTAATGAATTATTTATGAATTTTTTTAAAAAAACAAAATATTACATATTATTAATTATTCTTATTTGTGCAAATAATTCACAAGCAATGGACGGAGAGCGAGAAGGTGGAGATATTGTTTCATGCTCAGCAAATTCCAGTGAAAGTCGCTATGATGGATATTATTCACTCGATTATATCCTGACTCGTACAAACCATTTCAGTGAAAATAAAGATACATATAAGTTTCAAGAGGGTTTGAGTTGTGAAGAACATATTGCGCTTATACAAAATAAACTTAAAAGCATGTTTCCCTCTAATCCTATTTATGCCTCCCTTGGCGCGGGGTTAGAACTGTACATGGACTCCTTTAAAAATAAACAAGGGCGTGGGAGAACATGGTTTAGAGCACCAAAAGGTACTCTGAAAAATATTCACGACGAGCAGATGGTAAGGAAATTACCTAAAAACTGCAGCCAAAGTAAACCTGTACAGCTTTTTGTAAGACGTCAGTACAGCAACAGAAAACAATATGATTATGATGAATATTATTACAATGAAATAAAGAAAAATCCTCTGCAGTGTTCATATTCGCATATACATGAGTGGGTGAGGGATTTCTTGCCAAACGCAGGAAACATTAACCCCGTTGTTGATCTATTTCATTCAAAGTTATTACTGGAAGAGACCGCCGATCCAGATAAAACACGTGAAGCCTTGATTCAAAAATTTATAAATCTTGGAGTTTTTCAAAATTATAATAAAGGCATTTGTGCATATTGCTCAAGCCGGGTTCTTTCGGGTCATGATGAGGTACAAAGGACCATGAATTTTCTTATAGATCAATATGAATGTATCACATCAAACTTGATTGATGATACTTATTCATCTTCACCCCCTCCCGTTGATGCAGAAACGGCTGAAAAGCAAAGAATCAAAAAAAAATTAACTGCTAGAATCCTAAATCTTAGGGATAAAATGGTTACCTTACTGGATGTTCCAAAGCCGATTGGAGAAATAAATGAAGTAGCAGATCTTTTTAAGAGTGAGGATGATTATAAACACTGTATAGATCCGTTGTATTATAGTTATTTGAATCCAGTAAACTGGATGACAGATTATTTCCGCACAGTAGATTGTTTCGAGGGAGTTAAAAGAATTGTAAAAACCGCTAATGCTTTTAATGCCATTGAGGTACATAAACAACTTCAAGTATTCAAGGACATAGATAATCTTAAATTTTACATTAATCATCTAACACCAGAGTGGCAAAACAAGCTAAAAGATTATCCCATACAAATTTATCAGATAGTTTTTGATGAAGATTATGTGCAGCGGATAAAAACCTTACGAGGTGATGATGCATTATTAAGATGCATGAGCGCATATGGATTTTTGTCGAACGTAACATTGTCTGAAACACATTGTATGCTAAATGAGTACTTAGAGGAAATAAAGCTATATAAAAAACTTGTCCAAGATAGAAGAAAAATCTTATTTAACAAAATTGACAGCATATTGCTTGAAATTGATGGTATGTAGCGGAAGAAGTCTTGTAATATCACTTCCCAATAGTTAAAAACTAAACTTCAAAATGTCTCTTATTTGCGACTTAATGTTAGACTTTTGAAAGCAGTGTGAAACATTTAATAGACCTGTATGGTTTTGTTTATAATTACACTTATAAGGGAAATATTCTTGTGTTCTTGCATCCACATTTAATGGTCCCGTGTAAAGATAAATGTTTTGTGATGAACCAATTGGCACCCCATCAACGGAGAAAACATTCCATGAAGCGTTTTTCCAAGAAGCTTCAAATGTAATTCCCTCAAGATAAGGTTTTGGTTTTCGGTTTATGCTTGTAGCGCTTTCAACGGTAATTTTCAGATTGTTTCTTGATGAAAAAAGCAGATCATCATAATCAATATGTGCAGAAATGGTTTGTATTGTACCTGGTGTGCCCTTTGGGAACACTATAAGGGTTTTTTGATTCATTACTATACTGATGCTTGTTAATCTTTCCGGGTTTACATCATGTGGTATGTTTCTGTGTATAGTAATTGGAAGGCCAATTTTTTTATTGCAAGGCATTTTAAATGGGTTAGTTAATATACTTGTTTTAGCTATTATTTTTGGATATCTTTTTGTTTTGTTGCAGCTACCGTCAAACATGCAAAATGATTCATTTAAATTAGTAAGATTTCTGTTACCTATAATGGTGCTTGATTGAATTATTGCTTGAATAAGCCCCCTTTCGGGTTGCACCATTTTTTTAGGGGAATGAATATGCAATAACCTATTATGCATGAAGTTGCCGTTTTTAATTTTTAACTCTTCTGTAATATCATCAGCTTTGCATCCAATAATACTTAATAAGCGTAGATTGGGGTGTATGTTGTCAAATATATGTCTAACATTACCACCCTCAACATTTCCGATTATGCTTTCAAGTTTTATTTCAGAGCCGATTGAAACCGAAGGGGCTGCATGGGAGAGCCAAAAAACAGCAATATTCTCTGGTGCGTGAAGAGCCTGCCATAGATCATACTGATCTGCTTTGTGTTTTATTACAACATTATAACCTGATTTTTCGAAGGCCTTACGGAATATTTTTTCAGTTCTTTCATCAAGTGGATATTTTTTTAGACCCCATAGTATTTCAGGGTTTTCAACAGAAGTTAAAAGAACAACAGTTGGTCTATTAACTTCGGCGAGAACGCTTATGCTGATAAAAAAAAGTGTGACAATAATTTTTTTCATTTTTGTTCTCCGTGGTGAAAATATTACACTTCTTTTGCAGTATTAAATGCTTAAGAATGTCCCGAAAAGATGGGACCATTCTTAAGCATTTAAATGGCTCTTTTAGTGGATAATAGTTGCTGTGGTGCCCCTGTCTTCAGGGTTTGTTTCAGTGATAGTATTGTCAGAAAGTGATTTGTTACTATTCAAAGCACTGTTTGACACTGCAGGATCATTTAGGGTTTCTGCTGTGTTAACTAAGGCAACCTGGTTTGTTTCTTCTACACCAAACATTTTTTGTAATGCTGATTGTGTTTTTTCTGAAAACAAACCCTTATACTTTTGCCAGAGTTCTGAAGAATCATTTGCATTATGTTCACCACTTCCAAGTTCTGTTGATATTTCATTAAAAACAAGGCTGAGTTGATCGTTTTCATTGTTAAAACTTTCAAGCTCCCCAGGAGTAATACCATATTTATTGGCAGTCTTTTCGTCAATATCACCAAAATTTACCTTCTGTGTTTTTTCATCAAGTACCACAAGGCCAACTTGACCAGCCCATGCAATAACAAGACCAACCACAGCACCACCAAGAAATCCCTGTGCTGTTCCTGAATCCTCGAATTTTTTACTACCAGTACAATATTTATTCTTTTTTACTTTTGAATAGATATCACATACTCCACCACCAATGGCTCCACCAACAGCACCTACTGGTATTGCTGCAATACCACCCAAGAAAATATACAGCCCCACCATTCCTAAAGCTGGGTTTGCAATTCCTGCGGCAATTAATGCATTTGCATTTTTTGGAGCAAATGTAGTGCTTGTAATCATTGTAGCTATTAAAATAGCTGTTATTATTTTTTTCATTTTTCTCTCCTGATATTTGTTTTTTTTGAGCTTGGAATCAAAAGAGCTATTTCTTTTAATACCTTGCTCCATCTCTTGAGTTTAATTATTGAGCAAAGTTATCAAATATTATAGGGAAAAATAATGCCGGAAAATCACGTTTATTTACAGTGAGATAACTTAACCCTTTACCTTTTCGCCAAAAAAAGCATTAATAAAATATGTCCAAAGAAAAACTGATTCATGAAATTGAAGAGGCAATTCAGCTTGGAAAAACAGGCCAAGCAAAAAGCCTTATCCAGAGATTCAAAAAATACGAAACCCTTGGGCCGCCTGAAAAAATTAAACTCAGCGACTGGTACAAAAGGCTTGGTAACCCCGAAAAAGGCTTAAAACTCCTAGGATCACCACTTGGTAAGAATGAATTAAAAATTGCAAGTGTAGATGTGCTTCGTCAGCAAATTATGCTTGGAAACTTATTAAAGTATCTTGGCGCAAAATATATTGCACTTCGGATTTTTAATAATATTGAGGAAAATTTCACATGGCGGAGGTTAAATCTAAAAAAAATAATGCCCGAATATTATTCATTCAGAGCAAAT
>CAZQUK010000223.1:0-6197 GCA_964596435.1 uncultured Oligoflexia bacterium | reverse complement strand
ACGGCCATTCTTGACGAGAAAGAGTGGATACTTGTGGATTCAAAAAAAGCAAAAGCAAAATTTGTTGCTAACGTAATAAATAAATTGGTAATTGATAATGCGCTATCAGTACCCGAAAGAGCAGAAAAGGTGTTGTCATCGATCTCCGTCGGCTCTGTTGTTGTAAAGGCGGTAGGTCAAGTTGAAAATATTTATAAAACCCTAAGGAATTGTTCCACGTGGAACAATTTTGTTCTCCTAAAGGGGGCGCGGTGGGTCGAAGAGTGGGGGGGCTTTTCAGCCTCTAGATATTATAAGGAAATAATAATAGAGAAAGAACTTGAGGTACTTATTAATAACGAAAAAATTTTCTTTATTAAGCTAAAAAAACGGAGGACGTGAGCAAAACAAGCAATCGAACATGTTTTGTGTTGCTTTGAAAAGGGGCGGCGCGCGCAAGAGGCAAGAAGGTTCCACGTGGAACACAAAAAAAGAACAAAAAATATTTTAAAAACAACTTGATTTATGAAAAGCCTATGGATATTCTTTAACTGTTGGTTGGATATCCTTGGGTATCCCCAATGGGAGCAGTATATTTTGAATTTATGGGTGATTTTAGCAAAAGGATAGCCTGCCACAACCACATGTTTTATAACCCACTACAGGTAGCTATATTGGGCGCTAATTTTTTAGCGCCCAATATTATCTTTTGAAATGTTAGTACAAAAAAGCTAATAATGAGGCCCTAAGGAGATTTTATGGGAAAAATAGTTGCGGTAGTAAATCAAAAAGGTGGCGTAGGAAAAACAACAACAACAATTAACCTCGGTGCATCTCTTGCAATTGCCGAAAGAAAAGTTTTAGTTTTAGATTTTGATCCCCAAGGAAATGCCTCATCCGCTCTTGGAATAGACTGGAGCAGTATTTCTGCAGAAAAAACGGTATATCAGTCATTAATTGGTAACATCCCTCTTTCAGAGGTTATTGTTTCTACGGACATTGATAATCTTTTTTTAGCCCCCTCCAATGCTAATCTTGCGGGTGCAGAAATTGAGCTCGTGGGCGCGATAGCAAGAGAAAATAAACTTAGAAGTGCTCTTGCGGAGGTTCGTTCACAATACGACTTTATACTGATAGATTGCCCCCCTTCGCTTGGACTTTTAACGGTGAATGCACTTACTGCCGCGGACAGCTATTTTGTTCCACTGCAGTGTGAGTATTTTGCGCTTGAGGGATTAGGCCAATTATTACATACGGTTAAGCTCATTAAGCAAAACCTAAACCTCTCGCTTCAAATGGAAGGTATCTTGCTCACAATGTATGACCAGAGAAATAATCTTTCGCGACAAGTTAAAGACGAGGTTTCATCGCATTTTGATTTGCAGGTATTTTCAACGCTCATCCCGCGTAACGTTCGCTTAAGCGAGTGTTCGAGTTTTGGTAAACCAATTCTTCTTTATGATGTTCACTCAAAGGGATGTTCCGCGTATTTAAATCTGGCAAAAGAATTTCTTGGAAACAATTTAGACAATAGCGTTAAGAAAAATATTGTCAGTGTGAAAGTTGAGAGCAGTGCCGAGAGAGTTTCTCAGCCGCCACCATTTAATCATTAACAGAAAAAGGCTTAATTAAGGCCGGTTTTAAGGAGGTATTGTGGCACAAAAAAACGTACTAGGTAAGGGCTTGGCGTCACTGATTCCTATTGTGGACAATAGTGTGGATTTAATAAAAAGAGAAAGTGATTTTTCAAGCGCAGAAAGACACCCGGGAATTAGCCTTCTTCCTCTGGATAAAATATCTGTAAACCCAAATCAGCCAAGAAAAGATTTTGATATAAGCAGTATTGAAGATTTATCAAGATCCATAAAAGAAAACGGACTAGTACAGCCGCTTGTCGTTAGAAGGGTAGATAATCGTTATGAATTGATTGCAGGAGAAAGACGACTTAGGGCTGCAAAAATGGCGGGCATAATACAACTACCCGTAGTTATTAGGAAATCCACTGATCGAGAATCGTTAGAGTTGGCGCTTGTTGAGAATATTCAGCGAGAAAATCTAAACTGTGTTGAAGAAGCGCTAGCGTATTTGCAGTTAATTGAAGATTTTTCACTAACACAAGAAGAGGTTGCAAAAAAGGTCGGTAAAGACAGAACAAGCGTTTCAAACACACTTCGTCTTTTGCGCCTTCCAAATAGAATTGTTCAAGACCTTAGGAAAGGAACAATTAGTTTTGGGCACGGGAAGGTGCTGCTGGGCATCGAGGAAACAGAGCGGCAATTAAAGATACATGGGGCCATCTTGGTTCAAAATCTAAGCGTTCGCCAAACCGAGGAGTTGGTTAAAAATCAAAAACAAAGCCCAGAAGTGGGCGTTAAAACACCAACATTTACTCGCGTAGCTGAACGACTAAGAAATCTGTCGCAAGAACTAACAAAATTCTGGTCGGCCAAAGTCTATATTAAGGGATCAGAAAATAAGGGCAAAATTGTAATTCAGTATAATTCTTCAGATGAACTTGATAGAATTCTATCGAATATGCAATGATTGATTTATGGAATCCAGCAAAGACCTAAGTTCACCAATTACTAAATTCACCGTTACTGGCGTAATAGATAAAGGCTGTGAGTTTGAAGGGAAGCTGTGTTTTCAGGGCACAGTTAGAATCAGCGGCATATTTCGTGGAGAAATATATACGCCCGACACTTTGATCATAGGTGAGGGCGCGAGAGTACTTGGGCAGATTGAAGCAGGAACCGTAATAATTGGCGGCGAGGTTAGCGGAAGCATTCGGGCAAAGTATCGGGTTGAAATACACCAACCGGCAATTTTTAGGGGCGACATATTAACACCAAGTCTTCAGGTTGATGAGGGCGTTGTTTTTGAGGGCAGTAATAAAATGTCCGAAATTCTTGATTTTGAACCAAGGGCATCGTTTTTTTCCACAAACAAACTAGAGGCGAATAAATAAAACGAGCGCTCGCGGCGCCGCGCAAAACAAACCAGACCACCACCCCGGCGCGTCATTACCAACAACGAATAAATTTTTTATCAAGAAAGATTTTTTGTAATTCTTATTCATTAACTGTTTGTGGTAGGATTTAGCTCTTTATTGACACAAGGAACAACAAATTATTATAGGGGCCAAGGGTGAGTGAAGTTATTGAACAACTAGAACTAAACTGGACGTTCTTTTTTCATTTTTTTCTTTTTTCATTTTTATATTTCGCCTTAACACACATTTTTTTTAAGCCATTTCTTGGGCTTATTCGTATCAGAAGAAAAGAAACGGTAGAACACAGGGATGAGGCAGAGAGAATACTTATTGATACCCAAAAAAGCTTGGAGCAATATCTTTCAATACTAGCTGACGAAAGAGAAAAAGCGAGGCAGGAATTTGAGAGGGTTCTTTTATTAACCAGAAAAGAAGAAGCTGAAATTTTTGATCAAGCAAGAAAAAGGGCCAAAAGACTAATAGAAACATCATTCGAATCTGTAGAATATCAAAGAATTGAGCTTAAAAGTCAGCTAAGCAAAGAAATTGATATTTTAACCACAGACCTTGTTAATAAATTAATCGTTTCAGGGGCTTAGTGTATGGACGAATTGTTTAGCAAAGCTATAAATTTATTTATTCTGCTAGTGGTGCTGGTTTATTTTTTAAGAAAACCAATTAGGGACTATGTGAAAGACAGACACCAAAACCTTAAAACCGAACTTAAGGATGTGAAAGAAAAACTAAAGAGAGCTGAAAAAGAAAAGCTTGAGGTTTCGGAAAAAGTTAGCAAAGTAGAAACAAGAATAAAAGAAATTCATGAACTAATGAGGCAAGAAGCAGAGATTTGGCGTCACAAGGTGCTTGGTGAGGCCAGAAAAATGGCCCGTACAATAATTGATGACGCACAAGATGCAGCAGAAAGTCACCATGAAGGTCTTAAAACAGAAATAAAAACAGAACTTGGTCTTGAGATACTTGCAAAAGCGGAAAGTATTTTAAAAGAGGGAATTTCTGAGAAAAACAAAAAACAAATTCAAGAAAACTTTTTTAAAAACGTGGAGAAGACCCAATGAGTCTAGAAAAAAACTATGCCGCAGCTTTTCTTGAAACAGCAAAAGAGGCCGGTTTTTCTTCAAGACAACTAAACCAGGCAGAACAACAACTTAAAGAATTAAAAGAGGCGCTAGATTCAAGCAAACAACTTCAATCATCATTAACCGGACCTAAGCTGAATTTTGAAGAAAAAAGCCGCATAATTGAAGATATTTCTGAAATTCAAAATTGGTCACCAGCGTTTAAGCGTTTTGTTCTCTTGTTAATTAAGAAACAAAGACTGTCTAGTGTCGGGGGAATCTATAGTGCGTTTAAGCGCGTAAGACTTGAGGCTGAGGATTGCGTTTTGGGCAATCTATATTCTGCGGAGGCCCTAACAGCAGAGGAGGTTTTAAGTTTTGAAGAATTATTTACAAAAAAAACGGGAAAAAAAGTTGTACTACAACCACAAATAATACCAGATCTTATAGCAGGCATAAGCGTTGATTTGTCAGGAAAAACTTACGATGGTTCTTTGCGGTTTCAATTAAGAAAACTTAAAGAGAAAGTTTTAATGGAAAAAGGACATGACGTTGTTACTTAATGAAGAAGAAAGGCTGGAAAGATGAAAATCCGAGCAGACGAAATAACAAGAATATTAAAAAAACAATTAACGGATTTTGAAAAAAGATTAGACGTTTCAGAGACCGGAAGTGTCATGACGGTAGGTGATGGTGTTGCTAGAATATATGGTCTTGATAACGCCATGGCCGGAGAACTCATTGATTTTGGTGAAGGCATTTTTGGAATGATATTAAATCTTGAAGAGGGAAGCGTTGGCGCAGTTATCTTGGGTGATGACACCAAGATTCATGAAGGCTCTTCTGTGCGAAGAACGGGAAAAATTGTTCAGGTTCCGGTTGGGGAAGAACTTCTTGGCCGTGTTGTGAACGGACTTGGTGAGGCTATTGATGGAAAGGGTGAAATAAAAGCTAAGCACCACAGAAGAACAGAAATAAAGGCCCCCGGCATTGTTCAAAGACAGCCCGTAAGAGAGCCGCTCCAAACCGGAATTAAGGCAGTTGATGCAATGATTCCTATTGGACGAGGCCAAAGAGAATTAATTATTGGCGACAGACAAACGGGAAAAACATCTTTGGCAGTTGACACAATAATAAACCAAAAAGATACCGGGGTATTTTGTATATACGTGGCAATAGGCCAAAAACAGTCAACGGTTGCACAAGTTGTTGATAAGC
Source organism: uncultured Oligoflexia bacterium (assembly GCA_964596435.1). Taxonomy (GTDB): domain Bacteria; phylum Bdellovibrionota; class UBA1018; order UBA1018; family CAZQUK01; genus CAZQUK01. The sequence goes on along the minus strand of CAZQUK010000223.1, from coordinate 932 downwards.
TTAAAAAACATGGAGCCATGGATCACACCATTGTCGTCGCAGCAACGGCTTCTGATCCCGCACCTCTTCAGTTTATTTCGGTATATACAGGTGTGACGATGGGTGAATGGTTTAGAGATAATGGTAAACACGCGCTAATTGTTTATGACGATCTTACAAAGCAGGCCCAAGCCTATAGACAACTATCGCTGCTCTTAAGGCGCCCACCAGGACGAGAGGCATATCCCGGGGATGTTTTTTATTTACACTCAAGGCTCCTTGAAAGAGCAGCAAAGCTCTCATCAAAAGAAGGTGGCGGCTCTCTAACGGCACTTCCAATAATTGAAACACAAGCCGGAGACGTTACCGCCTATATTCCAACAAATGTTATTTCAATTACAGATGGACAGATTTATCTTGAAACAGATCTTTTTTATTCTGGGTTCAGGCCGGCTGTAAATGTGGGACTTTCTGTTTCAAGGGTTGGTGGTTCTGCTCAAATAAAAGCAATGAAACAAGTTGCTGGAACACTAAGGCTTGATCTTGCACAATACAGGGAAAAAGCGGTCTTTGCACAATTTAGCAGTGATTTGGATTCTGCAACTCAAAAACAACTGGCCCGCGGTGCCCGGTTAATGGAAATATTAAAGCAAGGACAATACGTCCCAATTTCTGTTGAAAAACAAATAATTATTATTTACGCGGCAACCAGTGGATTTATCGATAAGCACCCGATTAATAAACTTGTTGAGTATGAAAGACGACTCATAGATTTTATGGAAAAAAACAAACCAGACATTCTTAGAGATATTATTCAAAAGGGAGCATTAGACGAGGGCCTGCGGGCACGTATTAACGCATCACTAAAAGAGTTTGAAGGGCTTTTTGGTTAAAATTATAGGTAAATAAGGTGGCAAGCGCAAAAGACTTAAAAAAAAGAATCACTAGCGTTC
>CAZQUK010000222.1:0-6202 GCA_964596435.1 uncultured Oligoflexia bacterium | reverse complement strand
AATGTGAATTATTCTTTTTTTATTAGAGGGGAGCTTCATGTGGCACAGCTTTATGATCCTGATATTAAATTTGATAGCGACAAAATTGAGGAAAAAAACACACGTGGATTTATCAATTTCGGATTTCGTTACAACTTCGGCAAGTAATCTTAAATGGTTTATAAAACTAAATCGTAAGGTTCTACTCTAATACTCAATAGCAAAGTTTAATGTGGCCCCTGGGTTTGCACCGTTATGATGGCTAGGTAAAAGTTCTCGCCTCAGTGGGTCCGCATCATTATCCCATTCGTGTGCATCAATGTATCTGCCGTTATCCTCCCATTCAAGATATGGTGAGAGAGTAACTGTCGCGTGGTCATTAATAAAACGAACCATCATTTTACCCGCAATTTTTCTATTTGCGTTGTCCTGAAAGTGAACAGTGTCACTTGTTAATGCACTTTCTCCGTAAATGGTAAAAACCCCACGGTTTGATGCCAGGCCAACCTCAGCCATACCTCTGTGTCCAAGGTCACTGCCAACATATTGCAACTGAGAAATAAAATAAACGTTATCCAGGCCTGAAAGTTTATATGCGCTTTCTGCTTGTGCCGAGTAAAAGTCAGTTGTCATTGTGGCGTTGGAAAATGTTACTGCTGCATTTCGGGCATCTCTTGGCGATGGAGAATGTTGCGATTCAAAGCGAAGGCGAATTTTTTCAGGTCCTAATTTTTGTTCAACATTTAAGCCGACCTTAAGGTGAGCATGGGCATGAACCCCTGTTTTTGTGAATTTGGAATTTAGAGTTGAACCTGAAACTGTTAAAAATGCCTGGCTATCGGCCCAGGCTTTTGTGGTTGGAGTAATTGAAAGAATTGGGGATCTTAAAAGTTGAGAATAGTAAAGGTATGCCATAAGCGCGTTCATGTCTTTTTCATTCTTAAATTCAAATATTTCATTAGGGCGGTTGTGTTCAGCTACAGCAATGCCGACTTTCCCTGGAGCATAATCAGAATTTCCAAAACGATAATGGTAACCGCCCACAACATAATTTGCACCGAATTCATCTTTTGCATAACCCAAGGCAATGCCGTGCTCGCGGTTCTCACCCAATCTAATTCCTGATGCTATTAATGATTCCTGTGATCTACTCAGGGGGTCACCGCCAATTTCCTGAATATCGGCACCTGCAAATTTTGCGAGTATTTCGCTTGTGTGGCCTGGAATGTAAGCTATTGGATGACTAGTGACTGGGTCAGAAAGATAGTATCCAAGACCAGAATCCCTTCTGTCAGCAAAAAGTGCTGATGAGGAGCCGCCTTTGATACCGGCTTTTTTTCCATAGTTAAATCTGTATAGCTGGTTAGGGTTGTCAGGATCTTGTGTTATGACCGTTGTGTGTGGGTCTCCATCAATTTGAGAATATGAAACCAGATACGTTTTATCAAAGCCGAATGCTTTTAGTATTCTTCCCTGCATAGTAGCAATGTCGCGGCAAACACCAGCTTTTCCTGGGGAGCTTATGTTATTTTCTGTAATAAATAGGTCAGTGTTTTCCTGAAGGTTTTGTAATAGTTCATTGCCAGAAATTACTTCGGAATTAATTAGAGAGGATGATGTGTTATTTCTGTCGTTGTCATAACCTTCGTTAAATCGATCGCCAAACATGCTTACAAGATCAAGTTTTTCACGCTTTGAAAGATTGGAGCTAATAATTTTGGCTGTTTTCAACAGTGCTTCTTCGTTTTCTGAATACAGAAGCGAATGGTAATGTCGAATTAGTTTATATTCGCGTTCGCTTAGATTTCTTGCAGTATAAAAAGAAAAATTATGAAGGGAACTGTTAAAGTCGTCTACCTTTTCATTATCCGCAAAAACAAGATTGGCGTCTTCTTCAAAGTGGGTGTCACCAGTTTTTTTGCATGTGTTATAATTTTTATATATTTCAACCAGCTCTTCCCATGATATTTGTTTTGCATAGTTTTTATTGTGTAAATACTTTGAAAGTCCTGTTTTCTTCTGGCAGGCAACGTCAATAATTGGCGGGATTAGTGATTTGTACTTTGAAAAAATGGACCCCTCAATTGAGGATGTTTTTGGAACTAATCTGCTTTGAAAAAAATTACCCTGAATTTTAAATGTAAATTGTGGAGCAGATTTTCTTAAAAGCTGCTCATAGTATTTTTTGGGAATAAACCTAAGTGAGTCAAACCTAAGTCTAAAAAGATTTTCTTCTAGTTTATCATTGAAAATGGCGGCTTCATTTGTTGAAGTTACATTTACCCCAACATGTAAGATTTGCTCTGTGAGTGTTTGAATATCTACATACTGTTTATAAGTACAGCATTCACAATCAGAATTTTTAAGATCCAGGTTTGTGACAGCATTTGTTTGTTCTTGTAGCGTGATACTTATTTGTTCTGGCTCAACGTTTGTTGAATGTGTAGCGCTAGACTTTTGAAGATCTTCTGCAATTGAGTTTATGGAAAAAACGAGAAATGGCAGTACATTTAATAAGAATATAAATGCAATTATTTTAAGGTTGCCATTTTTTGCGCGTACCCTCATGTGTATGATAGATAGCAATAACTGTGCCCCACGGTGAGGTGGATAAGTGTTTGTGGTTATGTGTAGTTATGAAATTTTAGACTAAAATGACTAATAAAAACGTGTCGTATTACTAATAGTTTGATAAGTTCATAAACATGTCATTTGTGACACATACATGAGTCAACACGCGTATAATAAAAGAAAAAAATAACAGCCAGAACTTACTTTATCAGTTTATATTTTAAATCGCCCACAAATTTTGAAAGGATTACTTTATAAAATTCAGGATTAGTGAGCCTTTTGTATTCTTCGGGCAATGATTCAATTTGCTTTGATGCATATTCTCTTATTGCTTTAAGCTCAGTGGATTTTGTATTCCGTTTGCCATTTTCAAAAACTTTGTTAAGCATTGATTTTGAATAACTTACGTTTTCAATTATTGAGTCAAGTTCTGGCTGAGTTAACCGTTTCCCCCTGATTGTACCTTTTTTTAAATATTTCTCACCTCGGATGTACATTACATCGCCTAAGGGTTGGTCGTTTTTATTAAAATACCGGATCAGTTTTTTTCTGCCAGGATTCGTGGCTTTTGAAATATTTGATGAAATTTTTACCTTTGGTATCCATTTTTTGTTTTCATAAGTTGCAACAAGTTTATAAACACCACCAAAAGACGGGCAGTCGTGCGATGTGATCATGTGTGTTCCCACACCCCAGGAATTTATTTTAGCCCCCTGTCTTTTAAGATCGGCAATCAGGTATTCCTCTAAATCGTTTGAAGCGATTATTAGTGGATTTTTGAACCCAGCTTTTACAAACATATTATGTGCCAGTTTACTGAGCTTTGCCAGGTCGCCTGAATCTAGCCTTATGGCGGGGCGGATTTTTTTATTATGCTTTTTTAGTTCCTTAAAAACTTTAATCGCATTTGGAACTCCACTCCCAATTGTGTCGTACGTATCAACTAAAAGTACGGGGTTTTTAGGATAGTGCTTAACGAATGCACGAAAGGCTTCAAGCTCGCTTTTAAAGCTCATAACCCAGCTGTGCGCGTGTGTTCCTGAAACTGGTATCCCATGTATTTTGCCTGCAAGTACATTTGATGTTGCATGGCACCCGCCAATATGAGCAGCGCGCGATCCGCTTATTCCACCATCAGGACCATGTGCACGCCTTAAACCAAATTCAAGTACGGGTTCATTATTTGCAGCAAGCGATATCCTTGCAGCTTTTGTTGCAATTAATGTCTGGTAATTTATAATATTAAGAAGAGCTGATTCAATTAGTTGTATTTCAAAAAGCGATCCTTCCAGTTGTATTATAGGTTCATGCGGGAAAACCAAGGTTCCCTCTGCCATGGCCCTTACTGTGCAGGTAGATTTAAAGGTGCGCAGATAACTTAAGAAATCGTCGCTAAACATTTTTAGTGTTTTTAAGTATTCAATATCATCATCAAAAAATTGCAGATTTTCGAGGTAATTCAAAACCTGTTCAAGTCCAGCAGTAATTGCAAAACCATTATGAGGAGGAAGATTTCTGAAAAAATATTCAAAACACACCTTTCTATCCTTAATGCCCTCTAACATGTATCCTGACATCATGGTGAGTTCATACAAATCTGTGAGTAAGGCAAGTCCTTCTTGTTTGAACCAGTTTTTATTAGGTTTACTCATTGCAGCTCCTTTGGGTTTATTATATTTACACCCATAGCTTTCAATTTTTCAATTTCCAGATTTGCAGATCCCGGTGGAACATCAACAGCAGCACATGCTTGTAAAATTATAAACACCTCAAATTTATTTTTTAGCGCATCAATTGCGGTAAATTTCACACAATAATCTGTTGCAATGCCCACAATAAAAAGTCTTCTAATGTTTTTTTCTTTTAGAATGTTCATTAAATCTGCTTCATCAAACCCACTATAGGAATCTTTCCTTGGGTTTTGTGCTTTGCTAATTATTGGAGCGTTTTGCGGCACTATTAATTTTGGATGAAACTCAGCGCCATTCGTGTTTTTTACACAGTGCTCGGGCCAACTTCCATCTATAAATTCAGGGTTTTTACTAAAAGAGCAGTGATTCTCAGGGTGCAGATCGCGGGTAAGTATTATGTTTTCAAATTTATTCTGAAGTTCATTAATAATAGGAACAATTTTGTTTCCATTATTGACACCAAGCGCGCCACCTGGACAAAAATCATTTTGAACATCAACAATTAATAAAGCATCGGTGTTTACAATTTTCATACGTATTACTTTGAATTAATTTAAAGAGATTTAACCTTAGATACTCTCTAAGTCTAGGTAAACCATATCTGGCAATCAAAGCTCCGGGCTTAGCCCGTTTATTGGCAGTTAATTAATCGTCAAAATCGCCTTCAGGACCCTTATCTTTTGGAAGCAGCCTTGCTTTTTCAATTATTTTATTTTCGGTCCAATCGCTTGGGTTTTCTATTTTGCCGGCTTTTTGCCCTAGATCATAAGAGCCTGCTTCAAGAATGGCTTTAATACCAAGGGGACCAGAGTCTTTAGCGTTAAACACACTTACAAGTAAATTGTAAATAAAGTCCTCAACTCTTTTTGCCATCCGCTCGCGTATTACCTTTGGTTGTGCAAGCATCTTGTTTTCAAAAACGATGTTTAGTTTTTTATAGTTTCCACCCTTAATGCCCTTTTCGTTTGCATAGGCTACCATTTCGTTCCAAAGCTCCTCCGTTAAACCCTCGCCTTTAACTTTTATTAGGTTGCCGTCCTTATCAAGCTGAGCGTTTCCGTAATCATTCACTTCAAGGCCCCATGATATCATTTGAAGGGCAGTTGCCACGTTTGCTTTTGTTGTATTAGTTTTTGATGCAATTTCTTTTAGTCTGTCATTGCTGTTGCCGGAAGTTCCGTGTTGTGCGCCTGAAACTTTATATTTTGAAATTGCTTCGTGAATATCAGCGGTGAGTTCAACCTGAATTCCCTGTGAGCTTTCCTCAAGGCCATGGGTGGTGCCGTTATTTAGTGCAATCCAATCGGGCGTAATGCCGTGTGCATTTAGGCCAGCAATCTGAAAAACAGCATCTTGTGCCGTTGAAAGTCCATCCTTGCCTTTAATTTCACCAACTTCAGTTTCAAGACCGGCCCATCTTGGTATGTACTTACAAAGTTCAATGTTTGCTAAAAGGTTTTTATCTTCCGGCATATGCGAAGCATCAATAGCGATTGATGTAATACCTGCTTCAAACATGCTTGGAATTTCTATTCTTGCGTCTTCAATATCTTTTTCGTTTTTAATTCCATAATGGTCGGCATGTATTGCAACGGGGACCGTGATCCCAAGTTCGTTACAAAGAGCATCAACCTGGCGGGCCATGTTCCAGTAGTTTACTGGGCAATAAAAATTTCTTCCACCTTCAGATTTTGCTATTTCAATTATAATTACTGCGTTTGCTTTTTGTGCAGCCTGAAGGGCGCCTTTGATTATTAAATGGCCCCGCCCATTTGCAGCAATGGTCATGGCACTGCCTTTTTTAAGCATGGCCCTATCAATTACTTTGCCGCTTACAATGAGTGCTTTTGAGTTTGGAAAAATATTTTTTATATTCGGTGGTCTTCCCACTTCAAGAGCTTTTAGAAAATCGTTTGAATAATTTGTTTTTGAGGTCATATTAAAAATCCTTTTTTTAAAGT
>CAZQUK010000221.1:0-6276 GCA_964596435.1 uncultured Oligoflexia bacterium | reverse complement strand
AATTACAAAAATAAATTACACTTTTGTCCTAATATTTTCATCTAATATTCCAATAATTGCACTCAATAGTAGTACTCAATAATAGCACTCAATAATTGCACTCAATAGTAGTACCCCAATTGAGCGAAAAAATTCGCTCTAACTTCAAAAAATGTCTTATTTTTGGTTAAAAAATGTGCATTTTTGAAAAATTAAAACCCGCTAAAGAAGAGATAAAAAAATCCACTTTTAAAAAATAAATGGAGTCAAAACAAGTCGTTTTTAAAAGAAATGCACCTTTTTATTACTCAATTGGGGTAGTACTCAATAATAGTACTCAATAATTTCACATTTATTTTTTGGAATTGGTATAAGCATCCCCGTGCATTTTAAAAAATTAGATGAATAATATCAAATTCCAGATACTTAGTCTTTTGTGCGGCGCTTAATAATTTCAGGCAGAATCGCTGGTAACCAGAAACTCAACTTCTTTGCGGTCAGTATCTGCCCTAACTGCCTGAATATTTAAGATTTGGCCAAGTTTGAACTTACGGCCCGAGCGTTTTCCAACAAAAAGCATTTTATCTTCATTAAAATAAAAATCATCATTAAGCGTTTCTCTTGAAACAAACCCTTCAATAAACGGTGTATCAACCTGAACAAAAAAACCCGCCGTATTCATCCCTATTATTTTTCCGGCATACTCATTTCCAAGGCATTTTTTAACAAACCTGACTTGTTTTAATTTTTTCGCACTTCTTTCTGCCTCCATTGCAATTCTTTCCCGGTAAGAGCAATGTTCTGCCAGTTCTTCAAGTTTTTTGTGCAGTTTTTTTTCTTCGTTTCTTTCAACTTTGGTGTCGTTAATAATTGATTTTAAAATTCTATGAACAATTAAATCCGGATAGCGCCGTATGGGGCTTGTAAAATGCGTATATGCGGTTGATGCCAAACCATAATGGATATCGTGAACAGCGCTGTACCTGGCCTGCTTTAAGGAGCGAAGCATTGCCATATTTAGAATTTCTTCAGATTCATTTGAACTTAAACTTTTTAGTAATTTTGAAATACCCAAAACCGATTTTAAACTATTTACTTTAATTTTAAGCCCAAAGCACCGTGCCAATATTCCAAATCTTTCTAGCGCCATCAGATCAGGCTCTGCGTGAACCCTGAAAATAAACGGGTAATCTTTAATTAAAACCCAGTTTGTAACCGCCTCGTTTGCAGCTATCATAAACTCCTCAATTAATTTATGAGAATCAAACCGCTCGAGTTTCTCAATTTTTTGAGGCTCACAATCCTTATCAAGCTCAATTGAGGCTTCTGGTAAATCAAAATCCAGGGCACCCCTTTCTTGTTTCATTTTTTTAAGTAATTTATAAAGTTCAAAGTGAGGCGCGAACTCCCACTGTTTATTATTGATATTAGATAAATACTCTTTTTGGATTTCATTATATGTAGCTCTTCTTTTGCACTTAATTACTGCTTCAAAAATATCCATATCGGTTCTTTTTGCATGTTCATCAAAGTTGATTTTTGCAACAAGCGCAAGTCTTGTTTCTTGTGGTCTTAAACAACAAAGCCCTTCTGCAATAAAGGCTGGTAACATGTGAAAAGCGCGCTCCGGAAAATAAACACTGCAGCCTCTTTCTTTGGCTTCACAATCAAGAGCGCTGTCTTCCTTAATATATTCGCCCACATCAGATATTGCGACCCACAGTGTGTACCCACGCCCATCCCTTTCAACAAAAATTGCATCGTCAAAATCGCGGGCATCATCGCCATCAATTGTAATAAATGGAACACCTGTTAAATCCTCACGGTTAGTTAAAAATTCAAATTTTAATTTCTCGGCCTCTTTTATTGCCGCACTTGAATGACTTTCTTTTAGGTTAAATTCAGTTGCTATTCTAAGTACATCTGTTTTTGCAGCAAGTTCTTGCCCAAAACTTTCTACAACTTCACCGGTAACAAGATGCTCATGCTCAGAATCCGCTTCTTCGTTAAACTTAAGCTTTATTCTAACCCAATCTCCGGCCTTAAGATGAGACGGGGCCCTTGGAACATAAATTGACTCGCTAATAAACTTATATTCATAATTTACAAAACCGGAATAAGTTGTGTTCTTACTCCGAAAGGCCATTATTACCTCCGGGTTAAAACGGCCAAATATTTCCTTAAATCTGTGTTCTATTACTTTAATACTTTTTATTTTTTTACTATCTGAAAATTTAACTTCTACCCTATCGCCATGAAAATAATCGCGCGCACTTCTTGGCGACAAAAACTGATCTGATATTCTGGCACTATCAAAAACCAAAAATGCAAAGCCACGGCGGTTTTTTTCCACCGTGGCTATATAAACAGAGGGAGAGGAGAGAGTGTTTTTGAGACGAGAAACTTTATTATTATCTTTTACCTTCTGTCGACTTGTCTTTCTACTGCGATTACCTGTTTTATATTTAATAGATCTGCTGTTCCTTGATCTCATTGTCATCTTGGTACCTTCAATTTCCCTAGTACCAATTTTACACTATTAACGAAACTTTATGGACACTTAAATGTTTGACCACTTGCATTTTGACACCTAAGAAGTTTTATTTGCGCACTTGGTATTGAAACGCCAGTACTACAACCATCATCTGTGTTGTATTTATATCCAATTTTAAACTCATAGTAGTTATTGTCTGTCATTGTCTTGAATGAGGTGCCTGATGGAACTGCACTATAATATACAGTATAGTAGCCATAACTTTGAACAAAAACTAATTTTGTTGATGACGTCTGTATAACAACTTTATCATTTGGTTTTACATTAACTACACCAGTTGAATATATTTGAACTACTGCGTAGTCATTTGTATCGATACCAAAAAGATCATATATATCAAAACTCCATGAACAGCTTAAACCTGTCGTATAGGAAGTACCACCCATTAAGGAGCTTATTATTTCCATCCTGCAAAGCTCACCATCTGCTGTGCTTATTATCTGGCCCGGAGCACCAAGCGTACCATTTGCACAATTTGTATAAAAATTTTCAGTAACTGCCGCAGGATTTGATGGATCTGCCGGAGCATCTGCTACTGGCGGGGTAATATTTGCAGTTTCTGATTCAGGTGTTGCACCACAACTGGTGCCAATAATACCTATGGTTATTAGAGCCACTAAAGCAATTTTACGCTTATTATTTATTGGGGAATTCGATTTCATACTCATATCAACCTCCACTTTTTAGCTGCGTGTCTACATTAAAATTCAACTTCAACTTACCTGCATGTATAATTCACGCTTTTTATTCCACGCAAGTTAACTAATCACCAAACATAAAATGCACCTTTTGTGCCAAACAAAATTTTTGTTACTTTCCTTGTTTTTATTGGATTTTTATTTTTTACCTAAAAATAAAAAGCTTAAAAAAGCTTTACAGGTGTTTAGAATATTAACAGTTTTAAAAGAAAAACGTACAAAACATAAACTGCCCTTACCCAGCAAGAGTATATAAACGGTATGGCACCAGACTCGCTAACAAAAAAGGGCCCGCACAAAACTCACAGACCCTTTTTTAAAAATATCTAATTAAATTGTTAAAAATTAAAAAGCCAAAACGGACTATTCAACCGCTTCAGCGGCTTCGCCCTCTGCTTTTTCCCGGCAACTTTCGTCGCCAGCAGCACAAGCCACATTCTCATCTAGCAGCTTTGGTTGACTAACATTGCCACCCGCGGTTGCCCCACATGATGTAGAACCCTGAGGACCTGTATCTGTAGGATCTGCAAATGCTATGCTTCCAATTGAAAAAACTGCCGTTAATAATATTGCTAATGTTATCTTTTTCATTTTTCTAATCTCTCCTTTTTTTTATAAAGTTTCTTAATACTATACTCAAGCAATAATGGTGCCAAAACGCACCACATTTTATCCTATAATATCAAATAGTTACTGGTGCTATAAGACATATTTTTCACAAAATTGGATAACTTACCTTCATCTGTCAAAAACATAAACACCCATTTTTTACCTAAAACGATAAAGAAACACCTGCTGGCCTAATAATATCAAGCAGATTTTGAAATGCGCTCACAACCTGTACAGCGACCTTTCTACCTGCTGAACTATTAACCTGTTTGATTTCACCACTATTTGTATAGGAAACATTTATTGAGCCAAGCTTTGGATCTTTAATTACTATTGGCTTTGAATTTTCATTGTATTCAAAATCAATCCTTCGTTTTCTATGATCAATCATGCTCTTAATCCGGCCAACCCCGTCGTAAAACAACTTCACGGCCTTTTTTTCTGAATTATTGGCAGCAATCAGGTTACCCTTATTATCGTATTTGAACTTTGACCATGTTTTCATTTTTTTGTTTTGTTTTGACTGATGATCAACCGCAACTACCTTACCAAAAGTATCGTGGTACTTCAGATTTGTAATCTCAAATGGCGTATCCTTTTTTACAACCCTGCCTTTTGCATCATAATCGAATTTAGTAATCTGCTTACCCTTTTTAATAACAATCGGTAAACCACAACATTCATTATAAGTGGTCTCAGTTTTATCACCATCAAGATCGGTGATCATTTTCTGTGTCCACTCAACGCCTTTAGCGTTTGTCTTAATAAAGTACTCATAACTGCTTTTTGAAATATTGCGGTTCTTTTTGTCTTTTACCGCTACTTTAACCGTGAAGTGCCCGGCATCTTTCGAGTCCCTGTCGTAAGTGTATTCTGTTGTTGTGCCGTCCCTGTCCGTTACGGTCTGAACATTATCGTACTGCTTTTTACTGTAGTACTTCATAACCATCTTGGTTTTATCCGGATACCCAATTTCTGTCATATTGTGACGGGCATCATATTTGTAGGAATATGTATTATTCTCAATATCCTGAGATGCAATAAGCTCATCATTTTTATTGTATTTATAATTAACTTTCTTGCCATTTTCCCCATCAATACGCTCAACAAGCCCCCTGGCGTTAAATGTAAAAAACATTTTTCTATTAAAATTATCCAGAGCTTTATTTAGATGGCCATCTTTTCCGTATTCAAATTTTATGTAATTTCCATTTTTATCAGCAACTTTTACTAAGCGTCCTTGTTCATTAAAAAGCTCGGACTTTCCATTATCAAAACTTCGAACGTATCCTTCTTTTGTTTTCGTTATGTACTGATAACTAAAAGCGTTTGACTGAAGCTGTGTCCCTACACTAAGACTCATTGGTTTTAGTACACCTCTTGAAACAAGTTTCTGCCACTCGTCGTTTCTAAAGTTTGCATCAATCACCAAACGGTTAATATAACTTTTATTACCTGACTGTTTATTGGCTTTTGCAATATTATTTGCAGCGTCCATTAGTTCTTTTCTTGAAAATTTTATTGGAAAGAATCTGTTCACGGCCCCACCACCATACTCGTGTACAACCACGCTGGCGTCGGCTGAAACTTTCAAAAACACCTCATATTCATTGCCCCAACCCCAACCAAATACACCTTTGTATGCAGTTTTTGAATTATAAACACGCTCAATTTTTGGTTGAAACCCACCTGGATAAATAATATCCACATAGACCATAAAAAAGTTACCATTTTTAAGACTTACATTTGCGTAAGAACTTTTTGTGGCAATAAACGAAAAAACAAAAAGGCCTAAAACCACCAAGCTCACGGTTTGAATTCTTTTTAAAAAAAGCTGCATATCAAATCTCCTTACTTCTGAGTAATATTATATACCCATTATATATCAATTTTCACTATTTTCATGATTACAAAAAAAGCTATGACCTCAAGCGCAAGTATTACAAAAATAAGCCCCCACCCAATAGTTGTAGTAAATAGCGGCTTCATAAACTCAGGATCAGACATATAAAACACCAAACCAAGCCCCGGAGGGACCCCCATCACCACAAAACCTTGAATCTTGCCCTGCGCCGTGAGAGCTGCAATTTTATTTTCTACCTTTATTCGCTCACGAATAGTCATGACAATTGTGTCAAAGGTTTCCGCCAAATTTCCGCCGGTTTCTTTAAGAATATTTACGGACGTAACAAACATTTCAACATCGTCTGACTCCACGCGTTTTGACAGGCTTAAAAGTGCCTCTTCCAAAGGGACACCAAGTTTATTTTCACTAAGAATTAAATTAAATTCCTGATGAATTGGATTTGGCATTTGTTCAGTAACAAGTCCTAGTGACTGAATTATTGAAAGCCCTGATTTCAAACCATTTGACATTAAAGAAAGAGCATCAACCATTTGAAGAACCAATTTACGGGTTCTTCTATTATAAAAAAA
>CAZQUK010000220.1:0-6299 GCA_964596435.1 uncultured Oligoflexia bacterium | reverse complement strand
TATTTATTTAACCTGAAATTAATTTATTAAATTCGGTTATCATTTCGTTAATTTTGGGCACAAGCTTGGGCACTGAGTACCAGTAATTATCATGTTCATACCACTGAGCGTTTAGCTCCTCCAGTTTTCGTCCCTGTTGCTCAATCCATGTATAATATTTCAGATTGTGTATACGTTTTTTGTCGTAGTAGTTTAATTCAAGAACATTATCAGTGTTAGTGCCGTGAAGAAGCTCCATGTCCTTATAGGCATCTTTTTCGCTGTATTGTCCGCGCTCTTTTGTGAGTTCCTCAAGCCTTGAACCATAAAGTTCAAGTGAATCTGTGCAGACAGTTGCCACATAATCATTTTCAGTGAGCTCATAATATTTTGCCATTTTAATTGCGCTAAGAATATTTGCAATTGATGAAATTCCAAGATTTTTAAGATTATTAACAAAACTTTCATTCACATTGTGTGCTTTAAGACAGTTTTTTCCAACTTGTTCATTAAATAAACGCAAGAGTCTTACGGTGTGTTCGTCATTAATTGCAACAACCATATCGGTGTTTTTAAGGTCATGGATCCAGGGCACATGTTTGTCACCTATGCCTTCAATTCTGTGTCCGCCAAAGCCATTGTTTAGTAATGTCGGGCACTCGTAAGCTTCAGAAACGCCAAGTTTTGCAGTTGGAAAAACGGTTTTTAAATAATAACCACTTGCCATTGTGCCCGAAGAGCCTGAGGAAAATACGGCTCCAGCAAATCTATCACCACTTTTCATTTCAGTTTTAAGTGCTTCTTCAAGTGCACTTCCTGTGATTTCGTGGTGCCATAAAATATTTCCAAATTCCTCAAACTGATTAAAAATATTTATATCCGTTCTTGTTTTTCTAAGCTCCCAGCATTTATCAAAAATTTCTTTAACATTACTCTCGCACCCGGGTGTTGCAATAACTTCGCCTGCAACTTTTGATAACCACTCAAACCGTTCTCTGGACATTTCCTCGGGCAGTATTGCAATTGATTTGCATCCCAAAAGGGCCGAAACATACGCGCCACCACGGCAGTAATTCCCTGTTGATGGCCAGACGGCTTTTTCTGTTGCCGGGTCAAACTGACCCGTAATTAGTCTTGGTGTAATGCAGCCAAATGTGGCACCCACTTTATGTGCGCCGGTTGGAAACCATTTGCCAATAAGAGCAACAATTTTAGCTTTAACCCCGGTTAGCTCAGGTGGAAAAACCATGTAGTTTACTTTACCAAAACCACCATCAGTCGGAACCGGCTCGTTTTTCCACGTTATTCTAAAAAGATTCCTTGGGTGAATATCCCAAAGACCTATATTTTTAAGCTCTTTTTGAATATTTGCGGGGATTTTACCCGGGTCCTTCATTTGTTCAAAAGTTGGAATAATTATATTTCGCTCGCGGCAGTATGCGGCGTTTTTTTCAAGCTGTTTTTGATTTTTACTTAGATCAATAAGGTTAAATCCTGACATATGTTACTCCTTAAAATTATTTTATTTCACTGATTGAGTTTATAGCGCGCGTAGGTACCTCAATGGCGGACATTGCTGAATCCACATCCTTAAGTCCATGACCAGTTGCAAGAAGTACTACGGTTGCATTTTTATCAATTTTACTTTTGGCGGATAAAAAACCTGCATAAGAACTGGCGGCCGCGGGCTCAACAAAAAGCCCTGTTGATTCTGATAATTCTTTTTGTGCGCTTAAAATATCTTGATCGTTTACTTCAACGCACCAACCTTTATGCATAAGCAGATTTTTTATGGAATGATAACCATCTTTTGGTACATCCACACTAATTGAATCAGCAATAGTGTTAGATTTTTGGTAATCAAATTTTCCTTTATTTTTCATGGCACGGCTTATGGCGTTACTGCTTGCGGCCTGTACGGCAAAAATTGTGGGTACCCGCTTTGAAAATCCAAATTTTTTAAGATCACAAAACCCCTTGTAGATACCAGAAAGGATAACACCATCACCGGTTGGAACAAAAACATAATCAGGTACCTTAAAGCCTAGGTCCTTGAAAATTTCAAAGGCGGCAGTTTTTTTGCCTTCGATTGTAAGAGGGTTGTATGCAGTGTTTCTACTTAAACCGCCATTTGTTTTTATATATTCAAGCGAAAGCTCGTAAGCCTTATCATAGTTTCCATCAACAAGAATAACTCTGGCTCCATATTGTAGTGACTGCACCATTTTGGCCTTAGGTGCACTTTTTGGAATAAAAATTGTAACATCAAGGTTGGCGCTTGCACCAATTCCTGCCATTGAGGAGGCGGCATTACCAGTTGAAGCCACAACGATTTCAGTAATTTTATGTTTTATTGCAAAAGCTGCCACCAAAAATGAAGCCCTGTCTTTATATGAACTGGTGGGGTTTGTTGTGTCGTCTTTAATAAATAGATTTGGATATGAAAGTTTTTGTCTAAGCCTTCTTGGTTCCCATAATGGGGTGTTACCAACTGGTATTTTTGGAAAATAAAATTTTTCAACAGGCAAAAAATCAAGAGGGTCAAGCTCACTAATTGGTTTTTCGTATGTGCCAGTTAGTTCCACCTCAAGAATGCCTCTTAGTGGTTCTTGTGCCTGTTGTATTTCCTGGCACTTTGTGCAAAGCATGAGTGTCGGTTTGATTTCATATTTTTCATTGCACTCAGTGCAGACATAATTAAATTTCATGCGCCATAACCTGTATATATTTTTTTGGTTCGGTATTTTTTTTTGTTTCGAATTATCATAGATTATTAGGGTTGCTATGTCTAACGAAGAGCTTGTGTAAAAGAAAAATGAGCCTGACGCCCCGCAAAAGCCAGTAGGGAAGAACTCTAATCTTTGGGTGCTATGTGTAAATGAGGTACTTTCGTCTTTCTTTTTCCCACGTTTTTTCGTCTTTTATTAGTCTTGCTTCAAAAGCTTCAGTTTTTGCTTTTGGGTTATCAACCCACTCTCTTAGTGATGGGCCGCCGTTAATTACATCTATTGCGAGTCTGTCTTTAACGTATTCATATTCAAAACTGCGCCAAAGTTCATAATTTGGGTGTGTTAGTTTAATTGATTTTAATAGCAGTGCAATTAATCTGTATGGTTTAAATTTACTGTGAACATAGGCTTTATAGTCCGTATGAATTTGTATTCCACGGCAGAGTTTGTATTTGTGTTTATGAAAAGTTGGTTCAAAATAACAGGGCCTGATTTGACACCCCTTTAACCAATTTGGGGCAATATCAAGCATTCGCGCAAGAACAAGGTTCATATCAATGTCAGGAGTGCCAAGCATTTCAAGAGCACTCGTTGTACCGCGTCCTTCAGAAATATTGGTTCCTTCAAGCAGTACAGTGCCAGGGTAACATCTTGCCATATTTATGCTTGAGGCATTCGGGCTTGGGTTTACCCACGAAATTTCGCCCAAGGGCCAGCCAAAACCAGGTTTTTTATTGGGAGCATAAGCTTCCATTTTAATAATCTTAAGATTTACGCTTATTTTGTTTGTTTTTACAAACCAGATGGCGGCCTCTCCTAAAGTTAATCCATGCCGCATGGGAATCTGGGCACCACCAACAAAGCTTTCGTGCCCTTTTTCTAAAATTGTACCATCAATAGGGCGCCCGGCAGGGTTTGGTCTATCAAGCACCCAGACTGTTTTACCGGCTTTACCGGCGTCTTCTAAAATATAAAAAAGTGTGGTTAAAAAAGTATAAACCCTTGTGCCAAGATCCTGAAGGTCCACAAGCAGCACATCAAATGTATTTAACATTTTTTGGGTGGGCCTTCTTGTTTTTCCGTAAAGACTAAATACCGGTATTTTTAACCTGGGGTCAGTATAATCTTCAGATTCGATCATATTGTCCTGTTTTTCGCCGCGCATTCCGTGCTGTGGACCAAAGGCAGACACAATATTTAGCTCCTTGCATTTAACAAGCGCATCTAGTGAGTGGATAAATGCCCCAGTCATTGAGGCCGGGTGACCAAGCAGCGCAATACGTTTACCCTTAAGCGCACCTTTAAGCTTTGAATCTGTTAGAAATTTATCAATACCAAGTTTCACAGTTGGTTCTCCTGTGGGTTTAGTTTACTATCAAGATACAGGTTATGTCTACACTGCTTATAAAAAACGGAACCGTTGTAAATTCAAATTCTCAAATCGCAGCAGACGTTTATGTTGAAAATGATAAGATTATAAAAATTGAGCCTAAGATTTCCAAAAAGGCTGAAAAAATTATTGATGCAAGTGGCAGTTATCTTTTCCCGGGTGGTGTGGATGTTCACACACACATGGATTTACCAGTAATGAACACACTTTCTTGTGATAACTTTCAAACGGGCACACTTGCGGCCCTTCATGGTGGAACAACCACAATTATTGATTTTGCCAATCAGACAAAAGGAGGCTCCATTTATGAAGCCTTGGGGCTGTGGCAAAAAAAAGCAAAGGCTCGTACCTACACCGATTATGCTTTTCATATTTCAATTACTGATTTTAACGAAAGAGCCAAAGTTGAGTTAACAGAGATGGTTAAAAATTTTGGTATAACATCGTTTAAGACTTTTATGGCTTATAATGCGTTAATGTTAAGTAAAGAATCGTTAAGTGAGGTTTTAAGTGAAGTAAAAAAGCTTAATGGTTTGGTTATGGTGCATGCCGAAAATGGTTTGGCAATTGAAAAACTAATCCGCACTAATATTAAGGCAGGAAATCTGGAGCCAAAGTTTCATGTTCTTTCAAAACCCAATAAAACAGAGGCTGATGCGGTTAAACAAATTATTAAACTCGCAAATGATCTTAACACGGCAATTTACATTGTTCATTTATCCACAAAAGAGGGTTTGGGGTTTATTACAGATGCCAGAAAAAATAATCAAAAAGTTATAGCTGAAACCTGCATACATTATTTACTTCTTGATGAGGAAAAATGTTTCAAGCCAGGAATTGAGGGTGCCAAGTATATAATGAGTCCACCGCTTAGAAAACACACAGACAGAGAGGCTTTGTGGAGTGGTATAATAAATTCTGACATACAGGTTATAGCAACTGATCATTGCCCCTTCACACTTGAACAAAAAGGTGAATGCGAAAAAGATTTTACAAAAATTCCAAACGGTGTGCCCGGTGTGGAGCACAGGGTTGAGCTTTTCTTTTCAGAAGGTGTTCTTAAAAGAAGATTGTCGCTGCAAAAATTTGTTGATTTAATAGCAACAAGGCCCGCAAAAATATTTGGACTGTATCCACAAAAGGGAGCACTTTTAGTTGGTTCGGATGCTGATATTGTAATATTTGATCCGGTGGTTGAGCACACAATTTCGGCAAAAACCCACCACATGAACGTTGATTATTCAATATATGAAGGGTGGCCGGTTGTTGGAAAATGCAAAACCGTGATTTTAAGAGGAGCGGTTGCGGTTAACGATGGCGATGTTTTTATCAAAAAAGGATTTGGCAAATACCTTAAGCGCACGCGTCCCGATTTGAGTGCCTAAAATATTGGGTGCGGCGCGTAAAATAGGCGTATTTTTTTAATTATTTCAAAGTATGCTTGGTGAAGGAAAAAAAAATTGTTATAAATACTTTGCAAGTTAGACTATCCTTAATACAAAAAATTTTGAAAGAAGTGTTAAATGGCAAAAGCTTTTGTGGGAAGTTCTGTACTTAGAGTTGAGGGTAAAGATAAACTTACCGGCAAATCAAAGTATATTGATGATATAAACATGCCTGACATGCTTTACGGAGTGACCGTAAGGAGTGAAGTTCCTCGCGGGAAATTAAAAAAAATATCATTTGAAGGCACTATACCCTGGGAAGAATTCACAGTTGTAACAGCAAAAGATATTCCTGGAGCAAACAATGTTACTGTTATTGAAAAAGATCAGCCTTGCCTTGCAGATAAGTGGATAAACCATGTGGGGGAACCAGTTGTTTTGCTGGCGCATAAAGATAAGCATTTCTGCGAGGAGGCAAAAAAATTTGTTAAGCTTGATATTGAGGAGCTTTGTGCTGTTTTAACAATAGAAGATTCACTGAATAAAAAAGAAATAATCTGGGGCAAGGATAATAAGTTTTGCTCTTACACAGTAAATAAGGGAAATTTTGAAACCATTTGGGATGATGCCGACTATGTTATTACAGGCGAGTATGAAACTGGTGCTCAGGAACAGCTTTATATTGAAAATAATGGAGTTATTGCAAAAGCCTCTCCACAAGATGGTGTAACAGTTTGGGGTTCTATGCAGTGTCCGTTTTATGTTCAAAATGCGCTTAAGGACCCGTTTAATTTACCAAAGGAAAAAATAAAAGTT
>CAZQUK010000219.1:0-6322 GCA_964596435.1 uncultured Oligoflexia bacterium | reverse complement strand
GTCAGATTCTTGGCGGCGGATGTGAAACTAAGTTTGCGATAATCTAGGTTATTTATAGGGCCAATTCTAATATGTATGACATTGAAATTTCTACTTCCACTACTTAACAATTTCTTGTTTATTAGGTTTTTTATGTTTTAATATATAGGTGCTTCTTTTGGTGAAAGGCCGTTAGTTTTGAAGTTATTTATCAAAAAATACCACTTTTTTTTAGCACTGATTTTTGTTTTACATCCAATGCCAACCCTTGCCTCAAGCCTGGGTGCAGATTTTACATTTAACGGCGAAGGCTTTAGTTTTGTTCATTTAAAAACACATCCGTATTTTCTTTTGGGTTCTGATTCCTTTTCAATTGGCCCAAGTGCTTTTGTAGATGGAATTCCAACCGGAGAATTTGAAGTTATTGTCGGCGGGGCCATGCGATTTGGAAGGAGCACATTTTTTGAAATTGATGCTGGTTATAACTACAAACGCGCAGCCTCACGCTCAGGAATCGGCTACGCTGGGGCACTAATAATTGGTAAACAGGTTGGAAGTTCTTTAAGGGTGTCGTTGCCAATTATCGTTCATTATATGATGCAAGGACTGCCAAAACGCTGGACCGTAGATTTTATTCCGTTTGTGGGGTTTGATATTAATTTATGAAAAAAATTATTTTTGATCATATAAAATTATTTTTTTTCATGGTTCCAACCATTATTGTTTTATGTAATTCAGTTTATGCCACCCAGTGGAGCGGGGAATTTGCTCCAGCCTTAAAAATTCAAAAATTTCAAGGCGACAAAGTCAGGAAGGGGATTGCTCTAAAAACAAGGTTCACTACCATTCAAAGTTCAAACACCTATGGGTTTCAGGCATTAATTGACTGGGAGGCGCACCCACTGGCCCCGGTCATGGTTCTAGGTGTTTGCTACCGCTTAGGTGGAAATTTATTTTTTGAACCCGGCGCTGGGGTTTTTATTGGGCAACTTACAGGCCAAGGTTTGGGATACGCGATTACAGGCGTTATTGGTTATAAATTAACCGGTAATTTCTATTTTTCAATTCCAATTATTTACAGATCGGATTTAAGCATATGGCGAATAAGATATATGCCTTATATTGGATACCGCTTCTAGCGTGTGTCCTGTTTTCATATAGCTGTGGGGAGGTTGGAACATTTGTTTCAAACGCTGACACTTGCGATGGCTACGCCCCATCTAAAACTTCCGCTTACGTTCTCCCAATAACCGTTGGAAGGATTGCTAAAACATCACAGGGAAACTGCGGTGTTTATACACATAAAGGAATTATTCGCTACGCTTATGATATTTGGTCAGACTCAGGGGAACCAATTCTTGCAACCCGCGGGGGAACCGTCATAGATACACGCTCTGATGTTTCTGATGGAAATAACCTTTATAATGTAAGCAACTTTGTTCATATAAAACACAGTGACGGAACAATTGGATCATATGCTCATCTTTTAAAAGATACTGTTTTAGTAACGGCCGGTGAAACTGTTTCACAAGGACAGCGGCTTGGCCTGATGGGGGCAAGCGGCACAGTACAGCCCCACTTACATTTTCAGGTTTATAATAACGATTCTGATTATTATACAATCCCCATCACTTTTAAAAATACAGACGAAAATAACTTTGGACTTAAAGCAGATTCCGAATACCCGGTTTTTGCTTATGTTCCATCGGGGCAGGTATTAATTACTCCACAGATTTATAAAAACACTGACACCGATTGCACAAAGGATGGCACAAACCCAACCACGGGCAAACCAGACGCCTCGGATTTAATTGAAATAAGCACTGAGCAAAAAACAAAACACTTAGTTAAAGACGATGGTCTTGTTTTGTCGGTAGAGTGTAACTATACGGCCGCTACCACAAATGCAATAATAAGCATGATAAGCTTTGATGCCTCAAGCTACAAACTAGGGGATGTTTCAAATTTAACTTTAGTAATAAGAGGAGCCGCAGGTAGTTACACGTCAATGTGTGATGGAACAACCACTCTTGCAACCGATGGTGGAGCAAGCCCACCACTAAGGAGTATTCAGATTTACCAGTATAATGCTGGCGTTTCACCAGAATGGGTCGATGCTACGTCGCTTACAAACGATATTATTTCAAAAACCGCAAAGTTTACTGATACTGGTGCCTATAAATACACAGACGGAAAAGTTTGGTTTAGAATAATTGGTGGGAACCCCGGAGCCGCAAACCAGTGCTCAAGCGTTGCCATTGATTACATTAAGCTTGAAGTTAATCCGTAAGCACCAGGCTGGTTCTGAGCAAAAGGAAAATGATGAATAAATTAATGAGAATTTTTTTTTGTATTGTTTTTATTTCACTCTCTTTTACACGTGTAAATTCATACGCTACCCCCCCCGCAGGCGTTTCTGCCGCTTTAAGCATAATCCCTGGTTTGGGACAAATTGCAAATGGTGATTCCTTAGAAGGGTTAGGATGGTTTGTTTCAACTGTTGGGCTTTTTTTTATTCCATCGATCGGAATATCCTTTGCTTTGGACGTTTGGCAATATCAGATATATGATGCGTATAGGGACGCAGATCCAAAAAATAAACGTTATCAAAAATATTCTGTTTTTTCTAACTATCTTGCAAATTTTAACCCGGGAAACATTATTGATCCAATTTCTGCACCAATTGTAGGGTACAGTGTTTATTACGGATCAAAAGAAGGAACTCTTGGGCAAAGCTTTAAACCAGCAAGTTTGCTAAAATACACGTTTGTGGGTCTAGGAGAGGAGGGTTTATTTAGAGGAATGCTATATCCTGCGATGACCGATGTTTTTTTTGGCTCAACTGTACTTGGTGCAATATCATCATCTATACTTTTTGGCCTTGCACACACCCAATATAATGTAACTAAAAAAATGATTGTTGCTGGCCTTGGACTGCTTTGGTGTATTCAAGCAAGTAGAAACAATTATGATATTAGAAAAAACATTTTTTCTCATAGTTGGTACGACATTTTTGTTGCTCCAGGTTTTTTTAATGGCGCTATTGAGGCCAAACCAAACGAATTACCTATTACGACAGGTATTAAGCTTTACTTTTAATCTATTGTTTTGCTCATATTTACAACTGGCACGCGGCAATATTGATTTTTTGGCGATAAAAATTAAGCTTAAAATTTAGATTTTTTTTTGTACCTGTTGGGCTTTTTGTGAAACGGATTTTTGCGCGCTATAGTGCGTTTTAAAGAATAATCTTTTGCATAATTTTCAGGGATTGTTATTCCCAGGTGTTTTTCAATATGTTCTAAATCATTAATTTCCTCTGGTGTAACAAAAGATGTGGCTTTGCCTTTTTTGTCCTGCCTTCCGGTTCTTCCAACCCGGTGGATGTAGTCCTCTGTTTCTTTTGGAAAATCAAAGTTAATAACATGTTTTACATCTTCAACATGAATTCCGCGTCCTGCAACATCAGTTGCAATTAGTATTCGGATGGTCCCATCTTGAAAATCTTTAAGTGTTTTTTCACGTTGGGATTGCTTTTTATCTGAAGACAGATAATCTGAATTTATAAATCCGTCGGTATAAACAGCCCTCCAGACATCATAGGCTCTGGATTTTGATGCAGTAAAAATTAATGTAGAACCTTTTTCTTCTTTAAGTATTCGTGAAAGTTCGCGTATTTTTGATCTGCGGTTTACCCAAAGCAGTTCTTGGAATATGGATTCTGATACTTTTATTGATGATCCAAAAGAAATGCGTTGTGGCTTTTTTAGAATCTTTTTTGCCAGTTTTTCGGTTTCTCCAACTATCGTTGCTGAAAATAGCAGGGTTTGTCGTTTTGGTGAAATTTCCTGTATTATCTGATCCAAGTGCTTGGAAAACCCCATGTCAAGCATGCGATCGGCTTCGTCTAAAACAACAATTTCAACATAATTTATCCAAAGGTTACCCTGTTCAAGATGATCAAAAATTCTGCCCGGTGTACCCACTAAAATATTGGGATATTCGCTTAAGCCTTTTTTTTCAAGCCTGGCACTAGCACCACCAATCATCACCAAAGATGAGATTCCTTGTGGTTTTGCAAATTGTTCAAGCACTTTATGTGTTTGAAGCGCTATTTCCCTAACGGGGCAAATAATAAGACCAAGTGTGCCGCTTCGGCCCCGTATTTTTTCTATCATTGGAAAGCAAAAGCCCGCGGTTTTGCCTGATCCTGTTTTGGCAGATACGACAAGGTCTTTGCCTTTTAATGTTTCAGGGATTGACTGTTCTTGTACGGGGGTTGGTATTAGAAAACCTTCAGGTTCAAGTAAATCTATGGTTTTTTGTGTTATGCCAAGTGCCAGCCAACTGGCTGGATTAAATTCTGAAGCCATCGTAAATATCATTCTAACACGTTATGTTGACATAATGAACATTTTAATTTTATTAGTTAATTATTGTTTTTTTAAATTATGCCTTATTACTAGGCCGCACGAGGATTCATTTTTAAAACACCTAAAGAAGGCTGCAAAAAGAGCAGGGAAAAAAAAGAGGATAGATTTGCATACACTAAGGCATTCGTATGGTTCAAATAAGATAAGCGCTGGTTGGGGAATAAAGAAGATATCACCTTGACTGAAGGATCATTTTAAACCAAGTTATAAAAGGCTTGCGCGGTGGTCAAGCGGAAGAGTAACTAGAAGTAACGACGAGCGCTTGACCAAGTCCTCTCGTCCGCACCATTATCTTGAAATACTTACAAATGATACTTCGTTATATTTATTATATTCAATATAACGTTTATCTCGATCACAGCTCACATATTTAATGTTTTTAATAAAATCATTATAAAGAATTTCTTTTTCTTTATTCTCGCAGTTGTATCTGGACCAGCGTGTTTTAAGGTTTTCTAATTCAAATTCTTTTAAATGATCCGAAGTGGGTACGTATGTTACTGAGCTTGCTTTTCCATCTTTATCAAATTCAAAAGCCCACTCCTGATATTTTGTTGTCTTATGGCTATAAACCCAAATGTTATCATGTACTATTTCTTTGGGTGTTCCTAATGTTGACTTAAGTCTTTCTGTGTCCCAATTATCACTTATAAATTGCTCAAGTATATTTATTGGGCTTTCTTCATTTTTGTTTTTTACAATGGTACTTGCACATGCGCATAGCAAACATATTAAGAGAAATAATAACCGTTTCATTGCTTTCCTCCAAAATATCTATTAATCCAATCATATATATTTCTAAAATCATTTTTGAACTTTACTGAGTCTGCAAAATAGTACTCAATATTATTAGCAAAATCTTCATCTACACTATTTGCCCCATCTGGCGCCGAGAATGTTGTTCTATTGGTTACAATTTGTCTGGACTTAAGTTTTATCCACCCACTTGAAATATTGTATGTGTCTTTTTCTTCTTCCGAAAGATTCTCATAAAGAATATGAGCTAATTCATGAATAATTATTCTTTTTGTGTCTGAAGGAATGGCAGAATCATATAAAACAATAATATTTTTACCAGGAATACTTGATGCTGGATTATCAGCAATAATCGATTTATCTGCACGAAATATTTTTAGATTACCAATATGTGTTAAAACATCGGGTAATTTATTTAGAATTTCAGTTAATTGTTTTATTTCGCTTTTTTTCCAATTTTTAAATATTTCTTTTTTATATGGCCATGCAGTTGGCTTTGTGTTTTCAAATTGTATTTCTAATGGTTCAAAACTCCTATATTGTTTGCAATATGCTGATACGGTTGTTGCAGAAACATATGTTTCATCAGATCTGTAATATGCTGATCTTGGATGATTTCTTACTTGATAAGTACCTTTTGGACATACATTTGCAAAGACAAATTGTGTATTGAAACATGTCCATATAAAAATACAAATTATAATAATTATTCTATTTATAGCAAGCATGGTTTATGTATTTGTAAATATATCACAAACAGTATAGTTAGCCATATGATTTCAATTATGGATAACTATTTTATCCATAAAAGTTGAGTGTGTATTTTGTTTGATAATCAAGGACCCAAGTGCACCAAAGACAGGGGCGGTAGAATAGCCTAACTCTGGGAGCATACCCATCATTCCTTGCAACATCACTTCCTACAGATGAAAAATGCTTTAACCTGATACCAACTGACCCATATTTTTCCACTTACTTAAAAGTTCTTTCTCTCTCTGTCGAGATAAAGATTTTACTCGATAAAGATGAAGAGCAAAGGTCATTAAATAAACTACCGATTGAACCATATGAAGTATCTTACCTGTTCTCTTTGAATAAAAGCATTATTAAGAGGTCACACCGTTCTTTTTACAACTGCACATCAGTTAATAAAA
>CAZQUK010000218.1:0-6336 GCA_964596435.1 uncultured Oligoflexia bacterium | reverse complement strand
GGATAGAAAAATTTTCCTTCTTTAAACCAGTCAATAGTGGCAAATGTTGCCTCTATTGTTGCGCTATGAAGTGCCTGCAGCGGTGTAAGAGCATCTAACCACTCGTAACGGCTTTTGTCAAAAAGTGTGCCGCTATATGTGGTTTTTCGCATATACTGAAAGGCATAGCCCAAGCCGAGAGAGAATCCTTTATTGGATGAACCATAATGCACAGAGCTTCCCAAAATGATCTGATCACCAAGGTTTCTATCAACAAGCTCCTTATCTGCTGAAAGCGAATCTGTTGGGGATGTTGGAATGCGGCGCTCAAGTGTATCGTCAAACTGTACTGTGTAACCAGCATAAGAGTTCCATCTAAAACTTTTTAGAAAGTTTCTATCATGAATTACGCATAGGCCGGCGTCCCACTGACCGTCACCGGTTGGAACATCAATTACCTGATCGGCATCTGGCGCTGTTCCTGTTGGGAGCGTTACTGATGGTTTAAGTGTCGTTACCGAATATTCGTTTTCAAGTAGCTTGTATTTACCAATGAGCCTTATATCTCCGAGTGCGCGGATTTGTTTATCCTGAATTGGTGCATAACCATAGGTTTCAAGTTTATTTGAAACTGCATTGTTGAGTTTATCAGCAGCTTGTGAAGCGCTGTATGGCGATGTGCTGTTTTCTGCAGCATCGATAAAGGCCTGTCCATCGGCAGATTTTACAAAACTTGCATCAGCACTGATATCAACGGCATAAACCGGAACGGCTGCGGCCATTGTTATCTTGTCTGTAATACCCATCGCAAAAACCGGTACCTTAATGTTTGCATAACTGTTGACCACACCACTAGTTGCCCCCGGGCTTCCATTCCCGTCTATGTTGTTTGCTGAAAGAACACCTTTGATTTTTGCCTGGTCAACCGGGTCAGCTTGCGCATTTATTATGTCGTCCCAGCTAAGAGTTTTGTTAAGTTTTGCACCAAGTGGTTGTGCAACTCCGCTTCCATCATATTTTTCAGTTCCCCAGAAAATTATGTCCATAATCCTGGGGTTTCTGACATTTTTGGGTAGTGTTGCAGAAGTTTCAAGTGAATAAGGGGAATATAAATCGCTGCCACAAGCTATGGTTGGAGATATTACAGGGATCAAACAAACAAGTATTATTCCGGATAGAATTTTATGGATTGCGTTCATTATCAGGTCCTTTGGTTTTTGTTAAAGCAGTGGCCCTCGGGCTAATAAAACTAAAACCTTTGGGCCACTAGAAAAATTATTATTTACAACGAAAACGTTTAAATAGTTTTTTTGCCTCTTCCTGGTCACCTTTGTTTTCTGCAACAAGATCGGGGTTAAAGGTTTCAGCATCTTCAGAAAGAACATCAGAAAGAAGCTCGCATGCGCGTTGTTTATCTTCTGAATTAATTGAGTCAGCAAGATAAACTGCATTTCTTAAACACTTTGGGGCTTCTTCATAAGCTTCTTCTAAAAGTTCTATTGATTTCTGGGTGTCGCCAAGTGGCCATGGAAGTTTGAAATACAATCTGCCAAGAAGTCTATTGGGGCCGTAATAATCGATTTCTTTGCCAGGTCGGCCGTTTTTCATTTTACGTTTTTTTGCTTCTGCCATTTTTTCTTTAACTTCAGGTACTGCAAAAAGGGAGTTCATAACACCATTTGCTTCACCCCAACGTGCAAGGCTTGATCCATAAAAGTACCAGCCTTCAGCATAAGAAGAGGCAAGAGCTCTTGCTGTTTCGGCAAGGCTTTTTGATTTTGTATAAATATTTTTTCTCTGTTCTTGTGAAGCATCAGAGTCACCCTTAACACTTTGAGCCTTAAAATAGTATGCTTGAGTTAAAAGGATAAGAATATCAAAGTTAAGTTCTTTATCATCTACAAGTTTAAGAGCTTCCTCTAGGGTTGTAATTGCGCTATCGTTTTTACTCTCATCATCCCTTGCTGTAAAAAGCACTTTTGCTTCTTCATATTTTTGCTCGGCAAGAGCGTTATCTGCAGAATACGCGGTTTGTGTTACACCAATTAAAAGACCTGCAATTAGTGCAAGTGCTATCGTTTTTACTTTCATCTCTCATTTCTCCTTGTTTGGTTTATTTGTTTAAGCTTTCCTTAAATTTTTTACTCTTCTTCTCTTTAGTTTTACTAAAAAATTGGAAAACGAAACCCACTGGGAATTCCTGGTTTTACAAAGTACTCACCCAGTTTTTTTGGTGGTTTTGATTCTCGAATTAAATAAAGACCAGGTGTGCTTTCTGGAATTACCGTTGGTAAACCAAGCAGACCATAAAATATTGCAAACAGAATCTCGTCTTCATTTGCCAGTCGGTATTTGAATTCACTAGAACTATCGTTTCTGTCTTCTAAAAACTTTTCGATTTCAAAAGTAGTCGTATTATTGACGGGAAAATTCGGACAAATGCTTATCCAGTTAACTTGAAACCAATCGTCCGGGCAGTCATTCTTGTTGTTGTTATTTGAAGGGTTGTCGCCCATGATTAGCCACCACTGCAATTGAGTGACTGGTTTAGTTGTGATTTCAAACGCTTTTGTCGTTGTAATTGAATTTGATTCATTTGCTTCTTCGCATGGGGTGTTTTCGCAAAGCTCTTGTATTACAACGGTTGCAGGTCCAGCGGTCTCAAATTTAAAATCCACACTTGGATTAAAATATTTGTACATATCAAAAACGAGATCTGCGCTGGATTCTACTGAAAACAGTATTGAAAATACAGTAAGTAACAAAGAAATGTGTTTAAGCATTTGTGCCTCCATATAAAAAATTTGATTGCATGTGTCATACCACTGTGGTTACTAGCCGACAAGAGTAATCTTGTTTTTTATATAATAAGAATATCAATAAGATAGTAAATTAGGTTCGGAAAAAAAATCTATTTAAGACTCAGCGCGTTTATCCCCATTTGCTTTAGCACCTGAGTTCGAAATTTTAGCCACAATGAATCTACTTGTTTAAATATATTATCCGGAATGGGGGGGGTGAAGGTTAATGTTTGCAACCAAATGTGACTATCTTTTATTGTTCCATTAATTAAATTTTCAATAATTTGTGTGTCATTATTCTTTCTTAGCTTTTTTAGATCAATTTGCAGATCAAGATCTGTTTCAACATATTTTCTATAGCCGGGATAGGACCATATATATGGTTCAAGTTTTTCAGGAGCGTTAAGGCCGGACACAGTGTTATCAAGCTCCGTAAATGCGCTGGCAATGGTTGGTGCAGTGTCGGGTGCAGTTATGTTTTTTATTTCCTTCATGACCCCCATGACCTGCTCGGGCGAAATTTTAGATTGTGAATCTAGGGCTTCAAGAAGAATCTCAAGAGAATAGTTGTTTTTTAATGCGTTTAATATTTCAAAGTGAGTTTTTAGTATTTCTGCTAAATAAAACGCAAGGTTCATTTTACTTAAGAGTGGGAATATCTTTGCCCGTATTTGATTTTATAATTGGAGCACTCCATGGCTTTGATCTTACACATTTGTATTTTCCATACATGGTAAATTCTGAGCGATTAGAGCTTTGTGATTTTTCAAGCTTTTGACCTTGTTTTTGATTTGTTTTGGCTTTGGGTTCAGAGCTTTTTTTGGCGTTTTTCTTAAGTGTTAAGCTTTTTGTTTTTGAGCTTTGTAAATCAAAGCGGGAAAAACCCTGAAGATCATTGTTTTGCAGGTTTTTGCGTCTTTTTACGTGTGAAGCTGCAACTGATGTAACTGATTCTGAAAGCTCACTAAGCTTTTTTATTATTTGTTTTTCCTGATCTGTTCTTGAAATGTTTTTTTTGATTTTGTTTATGATGTTTTGTGGTTTTACTGGTTCAGGTCCAAGACTTTTTGACGTTGTTGACTCAAGTCCATTAAAAAGTGCCAGTTGTTCTTCAAGCGATTTTGCGTCATCTTCCTTCTCAATTTTTGGCGATATGGAAAGCATTTCCATTGAGAGTTTTTTAAGAGCATTTTTTTTGAGTTGATCAATCATTGAACGATCCAAAAGTTTCCTTCCTCCATGATATTTGCAAGATCTTCCGGTTTGGATTCACCCATATCTGTCCAGGAAAGACCTATTCTGTCTAATTTAAGTGTCATAAGGTTGCTTTTGAGAACCTTAATAACTTCGGGTGCAACCTTCGAGCGTGTTTGCGAATTTGTATTTTTACCGTTCCCAAGAAAAATCAGATGATAAGTGTTATTGTGTCTGCTTAGTGGAATATATGTAAGCTCGCCTTTTTTTCCAGTTAGTATTCCAAGTCGCACACATTCAGAAATGAAACCGCTAAAGCGCCAATCCATAAGGCCTGCAAGCCCGAGCAGTGGGCGTTCGTTTTCATAGCAGGTCACTACAAGACCATCAATTTTGCCGTCAAACAGAGCTTGATCCGCGTTGATGTTTAAAACCTTAAGTTGGGAGTTCACCATTTGAAGTCACATCTCCTGTATAGATTTTAGCAAGATTTTTGTTATGAAGCAAAGGGCTCATTTTTATTTGTTTGATAGATGGGAAAAATATGCCCTGTTAAATAAGTCTGAGCTATCTGTTCGATTTTAGACACAATTTTGATCGCTGGCCCTAATGATGTCTTTGTTTTTTAGGATATTATCCAGGACCCCATTTATGAAAGAGGCTGAATCGTTTGTACCAAAAATTTTGGCCAGCGTTACGGCCTCATCAAGCGTTACGGAAGGTGGAACGTCGTCAACAAACAGAAGCTCAAAGGAGGCCATTCGCAGCAGATTTCTGTCAACTGACGGCATTCTTGAAAGCTTCCAGCCATCCGAAAAGGATTCAATTGTATGATCGATCGTTTTCAGGTTTTTACGTGTTCCGATTACAAGCTCGGTTGTGAATGGTTGTTGTGTTTGATCAATATTAAAATGTTCGTAATAGGCCATCATTATATCCGCTTCGTTTATTGATGTGTCGTTGTTTTTTTTCTTGGTACTGGCACCATCAACGTCGTTTGAATAGAGTATCTGGAGTGCATATTGACGGGAAAGGTGACGGCTGCTCATAGTTGTGGTCCTCTTGGTGTATTTATTAAAATATTTTTTTTGTTGGTGGGAATTTTTGATGTGTTTTTATCTGTTTTTTTGATGTCATCTTCAGTGTTTGAAAAGAAAGGAAAACTCAAGGATGAGTGCTCTTCGGGGGGAATTTCTGGGGTTGATTGCAGGTCTGCCACGAATTCTTCAACATCCTGAAAATCGCGGTAAACTGAAGCAAATCTTACATAAGCGACCTTATCTAGTCTATGGAGGCCGACCATAATGTTTTGTCCTATGGTGCGGGCAGGTACCTCTTTTAAACCATAGCTTTGGAGGCGTTTTTCTATGTCTATTACAATTCTTTCTGTTTGGGCAACGGTAATGGAACGTTTCTGACATGCTTTTTGAATTCCACCAAGTACCTTGTCTCGTGAATATGCTTCACGTCTGCCGTCTTTTTTTATCACTACGGGCATAACTTCCTCTACGCGTTCGTAGGTGGTAAATCTACCTTCGCAATTTGGGCAAAGACGTCTGCGTCTTGTAATATCACCAAGTTGGTTAAGTCTGGAATCTATGACTTTTGTATCGGTACATGAACAAAATGGACACTTCAAGGTACTG
Organism: uncultured Oligoflexia bacterium; assembly: GCA_964596435.1. Taxonomy (GTDB): domain Bacteria; phylum Bdellovibrionota; class UBA1018; order UBA1018; family CAZQUK01; genus CAZQUK01. The sequence continues at coordinate 716 of CAZQUK010000218.1, read as the reverse complement.
GTCTCCTCGTTGCTTATTTGATTTACCTTCAATTGATTTACATGAAGCCTTGGGCAATGGCAACAAAAGAAATGCCGCGGATGGTTATTTCGTTGCTTTGTTGTTAACTACCAGGACTTAAAAAGCTTTTTATGAATTCCTCCTGGATTTTTGTTTCAATTGAGTTTGGTCTGATGTTTCTAACAGTTTCTATTGCTTGTGTGGGTGCCATGCCGTTTGTGACTAAAATACAGGCGGCAATTGTTCCTGTTCGGCCAAAGCCCCCTATGCAATGGATAACAACCTTCATATCATTTTCAAGAAGTTTAAGTATTTTTTTAATAAGCGTTTTGGCTTGAAACTTTGTTGGAGCCATGCCGTTTGGGATTGGGCTTGAAATATGGTTTATGTTTTGTAGTTTTAATAATTTTTTCAAATCATGGACTTTGTATAATTCAAGTTCGCTTGTATCTGTAAGTGAAACTAATGTTGAAACCCCTTCGTTTTTTAGGTGTTTTATATCTTTAGAAACAGAGCGACTAATAAAACCGGGTGCTGACATGAGTCCTAAGGGTTTTTTGGTGTTTAGCAGTTTTGGGCTGAGCCAATTAATGTCAGTCATTTGTTGACACAAATATCATCAACTTTAAATTCAGGATATAAAATAAATATTATACTATATAATCGCGACCAAAAGAAAAACTTAGCAAAATAATAATTCATCCCCCGACTGAATA
>CAZQUK010000217.1:0-6355 GCA_964596435.1 uncultured Oligoflexia bacterium | reverse complement strand
TCCCTTTAGATAGAAGATTGGGAACTAAAAAAGTAAAATTTTTAAGGAATTTAAAATCAGGAATTATCGGGTTTGAAAAACTTTATAAAAAGTCTGATGGAAAACCTGAAAAACATTAAAATAAAATACGAGTTTTAAATTGAAAGGAAGATTTTTTTTAGTAGCGAGTCGTCTTAAAAAAAGATGGCTTATTTTAATGGTATTGGCACTTTTGGGGGCTATTAGTTTTGCTCCACAAAAAGTAAGTGCCAAATCAACATTTTTTGAAACCATGGGAATTAGTATAGCTGTCGGAACCGTTCTGGGGGCATCAACATTACCGTTTTATGATGATCCAATGTCAAATTTGAAAACAAATTTGGCAATTGGAGCTGCCGCAGGATTGGTTCTCGGTTTAGGAGTTTGGTTTTTATGGCCTTCAGAGGAAGAATTTGTCCCTGGAGAGCAAGGTGGGAAATTTAAGGTTTATCCTGATTGCTTGATTTCCTCACACAACGTACAAAATCTGGCTCCTCCAGGATTTGAGAATATTTTAAGTTCTGACTTTTTGAATATATCAAAAACAAACAGTCACCTTAGCTTGTATTCACTTTCTGAGTAAACACCCAAAGCTTCAAAAATAAAATTTATTACGCCACGCCGGAGGCATCTTACGAGTACTCTACATGGCAAAGGAAAGGAATTTGATTTATGTCAACAGAACTTATTATAAACGCATCATTGCCGGAAACACGCATTGCACTTCTTGAGGATGGCAGAATTCAGGAACTACATATTGAGAGGGCCTCTGATAGAGGAATTGTCGGTAACATTTACAAAGGAAAAGTAACAAGGGTTCTGCCCGGAATGCAGGCGGCATTTGTGGATATTGGGGAGGAAAAAGCCGCGTTTCTTTATGTAGATGATGTTCATATTCACAAAATGTTTCGTCCTGAGGAGGAAACAAAAACCCCGGAGCACTCCGTTTCACTTAGACCAAGAAAGGATCCAAGCGAACAGACGGAAAAAACTGGTGATGATGAAAATCAGGCAGCAGGGGAATTTGATCCAGATGATGAAAATTCAACAGAAGCAGATGACATGGATTTTTCAGATGCGGATGAAGATACAGATGGTGATATCAATGAAGACGCTGACACCGATATTGATGGAGACAGGTCCGACAATGGTGATGAACTCGCTTTAGATGTTGACCACCGGCCGGAAGACAGTGACGGACTTGGATTTGATGGCTTACCAAAGGATACTAGCGCCGAACGGGACCTTTATCAAGATTCCGACCAGAATACGGACGCTGAAGTTGTTGCACACAAGTCGATATTTGATGATGAGGACGATAATGATTCTTTTGGTTCTAACGGATCAGACCCCTATCAAGATGAAGATGATGCATCTTCTGATGATAAGTTTGATTCTTTTTCTGATAATACGGATTCGGACCAAGAAGATCTTTCAGATGCAGAGGCTGTGAGCGCTAACACTAATGCAGATGCAGATGATGACGATAGAGGACCACAACCAGTAGGTATGGGTCCAGAACCTGATGCTTCACATAGAGTTTTATCAACAGTTGCACCATCGGAGCCAGAGCCACTTAAAATTGAAAAGCCTAAAGAAGCCGAAGATAGTGCCCATGAAAGTATTAATGAAGAAAAATCAAACTCAGAAAATGAACAACGAATAGAGGACACAGATAGCAAAGAAAGAACAGGTACGGAAAAAAACGATTTAGATAATAATTACCGAGGTGGTAGGGACAATTATCGCGGCGGTGGTCATGGCGGTTATCGATCAAGAGGTAATTACCGGGGTGGATACAGGGACAGACCACAAAGAGGTGGCGGCAGATATTACAACAATAGGGATAGGGCACCTTACAACGATAATGGCTCATATCCGGATAGCTACTACCAGAACAAAAATGCAGATGGAGATTTAGAAGCCGATCGTTCAAGTTTAACCAGTAAAGAGGATGGTGTACCAGAGGGTAATAAAACACTTCAGGAAATAAGGGCAAGACGTTCTTCTGTTTATGAGAATGCTTCAAGAGGTCAGGCTTTCAGACAGAAACGTAATCGGGATAAAAGAATTAGATCCCGCACAATGTATGTGCCGCCAAAAATAAACATTCAGGATATTCTTAAAGAGGGACAGGATGTTTTAGTGCAGGTAGCAAAAGATCCGATTTCAAATAAAGGTGCACGTCTTACGTGTCACATTAGTCTTCCGGGAAGGCATCTTGTTTGTATGCCAACTATAAATCATATTGGTGTTTCAAGGCGCATTGAGCGTGATGAAGAAAGAAGGCGCCTGCGTGATTATGTTGAAAAACATAGAAGAAAAGATATGGGTTTTATTGTGCGTACAGCAGGTGGTGTACAAACAGATCAGCGGATTATTGAGGACATGGATTACCTTTCGCGCCTATGGGAGGATATCACAAAAAAAACCATGGCTACTCCATCGCCCGCAATGATTTATGAGGATTTGAATGCAGTTTTGCGCTCCATTCGTGATTGGGTCACGGAGGGTGTTGATAGAATTATTGTTGATTCAAAGGACTATTATGAGGAAGTAAAGGATTTTTCTTTGAGGTTTATGCCTTCAATCGAAAATAAAGTGGACCTTTATCAAGGCGATTTGCCTATTTTTGATGCATATAAAATATCAACCGATTTACACAGGGCGCTTGAGCGCAGAGTATGGCTAAAATCGGGTGGTTATATTGTAATTGATCAGGCCGAAGCATTAGTGGCAATTGACGTAAATACAGGAAGGTTTGTTGGAAAGAAAAATCTTGAGGATACAATTTTAAAAACCAACCTTGAGGCCGTGGAGGAAATTGCATATCAGTTAAGGCTCAGAAATTGTGGTGGTATAATAATTATTGATCTTATTGATATGGAAAAAGAGGAAAGCAAATACCGTGTGTACAGGGCGCTTGAGGATGCAACCAAAGCGGATAGGGCAAGGCCCGTTATTCAGAAAATATCCGAACTAGGCCTTGTTGAAATGACCAGAAAACGCACTAGGGACACAATTATAAGGGCACTTTGTGAGTCGTGTTCGTATTGTGAAGGTAAGGGTTATCTAAAAAGCAAGGATACAGTTGCATATGAGGTTTTAAGAGAAGTTGAGCGCGAAATGTTAGATCGAGATGTTAAAAAAATACTGGTCCAGGCTCATCCGAATGTGATTGATATTTTAGCAATGCAGTTAAGGCATGTGCTTGATAGATTCGAAGACAAATATCGTAAGTATATTTTACTTCAATCAGTGATGGATTATCATCAGGAGCAGTTTGAAGTTAGCTCGGAAAATCATCCGCGCGTAACAGGTATAAGGCCAAGTTATCAAAGAACCAGGCCAAGACCACAGTACGTGCCACCGCGTGCGCCAGAGCATGTTGTAACCCAAAGGTCAGAAATCGAGAAGAGGGAAGTGACTGCAGCATCAACGCAATCTTTTAAGTCAAATTCTGAGGAATCAAATCAAGGTTCGCAAAATCAGGATGTTCCGAATCAAGATGTACAAAATCAGGATGCGGTGGGCGCAGATGGCGTCCGCTCTGAGCATAATGATACTGGGTCAGATTTTAATCCAGCCGATTTTTCAAGGTCAGGTTATGGGAGCGATCAGAATGACGAAACCAATGCGCAGGCTTTTCAGAATAGAAATGCACAGAATTATACAAATTCAAATGATGCTGGTGAAAATAATAATTCATCAGTTTCAACACCAGACAAAAAAGATGAAGATGATGGATTTTTTGACGATGAAGACAGAAAAGCTTTTTTGAAGGCACAAGCGGCACAAGATGCGGCACTGGCCAATCTTGAAAGTGCCAGATCAAATACGGGCGTGCCTACAAGGCCCTCCTCGTATAGGTCACAAGGTAGATCTGGTTCCGGCGGCAGAAACAACGCAGGTGGTGGAATGCGGCGCGGACGCAGCAATGGTCCTGGTAATAATCAACGAGGAGGAAAAAGGCGCTATAATAATTCACATCGTCCAGACAGAAGGCCGTATAGAAATCAGGTCAGGATGAATGCTGACGTCAAGAATAATGATCCTGGTTTAGAGAGTGCATCTGCTACAGAAAATAAAAATGGTTCAGGCAGTGGCGGCGGCTCTGGCGGTAATGGTGACGATGGCGGCAGGTCACAGCCACCAATAGATTAAAATATTTAAATTAATTGCGGCATGTGCGGTACTAAGCTCAGTCTTTTTCCGCGCAGTGCTGTTTTAAGACTTTGGTGTTGGTTTTTAATTTGTTGGGTTTAAGGTTTTAACAAGAGATTCAATAAATTCCCTTACACCATTTAGTTTGGAAAAGTCTTTGTAGTAAAGCGCAAAAAAGGTGGTTTTTTTAGGGAAAAGACTTGATAGCTTAAACTTATATATGTTTTCGTCCGAACCACTTACCTCGCTTGGCATAATACAAAAGCCGTAACCTTCTTTCACAAGGCTTCTTAAAATTGTCCAGTTTGAGCAAATGTATCTTGGCTCAATAAGTTTTGGCTCAAGTCCAATGCTTGTGATGAATGTTCTGAAAAATAAATCATCCGGCTTATAAGCAAGATGTGGTACTTCTAGGAGAAAATTACAATTACTTGTTTTTGAAAAATTGCCATTAAAATTTTTTGGAAGGTATTTTTTGTGCATTACAAGTTCAAGTTGGCTTGAAAATAGTTTCTTACTTAGAATTAGTGATGAGTCGGGCTGTGCATGTGTTATGGCAATGTCTGTTTTTCGTGAAAAAAGACGGTTAAGCGCCTCGGCCGATGAACATGAATCAATTTCAATTCTTCCGGGAAACGTTACCGTTCTGAATGCGCGCTTTAGAATTTCCTCTCTTCCTGAAACTTTCACAAAAAGCTGACTCGGTTCGGCAAAAGAACGGCCAACTTCTTGTATGGAATTACCAAGTGCTTCAATGTTCTGCTTTATGTTTTCATAGAGCTGCTTGCCATATTGATTTAAAACTTTTTTTTGTCCAAAATTCGAAAAGGGCGATTGCGGGAGTAGCTCCTCAAGGCGCTTTAGTTGTATGGAAACCGCGGGTTGCGAAAGCTCGGCGGTTTTTGCGGCTTCAATGCTATTTTTGGATTCAGCAAAAATCATAAATGTTCTTAGGTAATCGAGGGGGATTCTATTTGTCATAATGCGCTATTATTAAAATATTTATAATTAAAATAAAAGGAATTTTATTTTCAGAATAATCTCGTGGGCTTATAAGCTGCCTGGGGGACGGTGGGCTTTTTGGCTTTTATAAACCAAAAAGCCACACAGAAAGAGGGAAAATGAAACACAAAGTTCATTTTATAAGGATTCTTTTAGCTCTGTTTGTTGTGGTTCTTTTCTCACCTTTATTGGCTTTTTCAAGCGATGATGAATTTTCAGATTTTGGAGTTTTTAATAAGTTTGGTAGCTGTGGCACATACCTTGAGCCGTACGGTACAGAAAACTTATTTGGTATCTGGTACAACAGATCCAATGGCCTTTATTATGTAGATAGTTCCGAGTACGATATTGACCTTGAACGCATACGTTCATTTGCAAAAAACAATAATCAGTATTTCAGATCAAAGTATTTGCTTTTAATTGTGCTGCCCGAGGCCAAATATCAGGAAGTTGGGGGCTATGAAACCCGCTATTACGACGCGATTGGCTTTTTTCGCTGGGATGGTGAGCCTATAAAAATAGAACTTAAGTGTGTATTAAAATATTTGCCGGCGTTTCGTGGCAAAAAATAACAAATAGCAAGGGGCTTTTGCGCAAGTTAAAGTTTTTGTGTTAAAAGGGCGTGCGTGTGGATTGTATATGCATGTGGCTTCTTGATTCAGTTTCAATAAATAAATTCACGGCAGTAATTTTATGCACGCATTATAAACTTCATCTACACTTATTTGCTTCATGCAGTTAAAATGGCCTTCTGGGCACACTCTTGGCCCGTGAAGGCCGCAGGGTCTGCAGTCCATTTCTTTTTCTACTACTGTGGCTTTTGCGGGGTCAGTAAAGATTGAGTATGGAAAAAACCCTAGGCTTTTTGTTGTGGCTCCAAAAATAGCAACAACCGCAACATCAGTACCAACTGCAATGTGCATCGGACCCGAGTCGTTTGTGATAAAAAGATGCATTTTATTTATTATAGCAGGGAGTTCTTTTATTGTTGTTTTGCCGGTTAAATCTATAACCTTGACGTCGGTGTTTTTTATAACCTCACTGGTTGTTTGAATATCTGTGGGTGCGCCAAAAATAAAAAACTTATGTTTTGTGTTTTTGGATAATTTATTTATTAGTTCTCCAAAATGCGTGGGCATCCAGCGCTTTGTGGCCCAAACGGAACTTGGGT
>CAZQUK010000216.1:0-6372 GCA_964596435.1 uncultured Oligoflexia bacterium | reverse complement strand
CTGCAAAAAAACCTGCCTGGTTAAAAATGCAGATTCCAGGAGGTGCGAATTTTAGAAATATTAAATCCATTCTGGAAACAAATAAATTAAATACAGTTTGCGATGAAGCAAATTGTCCAAACAAAGGCGAGTGTTGGAGCAAGGGTAGTGCAACTGTTATTATAGCGGGCGACACTTGTACTAGAGCCTGCAGGTTTTGTGCAGTTAAAACAAAAAAAAACCCACCGCCACTTGACCCAGAGGAACCCCTTAATGTTGCAAAAAGTGTAATTAGTTTAGGATTAAAATATGTGGTTCTAACCAGTGTAAACCGAGATGATCTTACTGATGGTGGTGCCATGCATTTTGCAAACACCGCTTGTGCAATATATTTAAAAAATAAAAACATAAAAATTGAAGCACTTGTTCCTGATTTTAATGGACAAGAAACTGCAATTAAAACTGTTGTGGATTCCGGCATTAGTGTTTATGCCCATAATATTGAAACCGTTAAAGCTTTTCAGCGTAGGGTGAGAGATAATAGGGCCACTTATGTGCAGTCGTCAAATACATTAAAGTTTGCAAAAGAATATGCAAAATTAACAGGTAAAAATATGTATACCAAAAGTTCAATCATGCTGGGCTTTGGTGAGAGTACCAGTGAAATAATTGAAACACTTCATGATCTGAAAAAAAACAATGTAGATATTGTTACACTTGGGCAGTATTTAAGGCCCACCTTGAAGCACTTGCCGGTTGAAAAATATTATCATCCCACTGAGTTTGATTCGCTAGCTAAAACCGCACGCGAAATTGGTTTTTTATTTGTGGCATCAGGTCCGATGGTCAGATCAAGTTACAAGGCACACGAACTGTTTTTTGGCCGGTCAGATAAAAACTGAAAAAGCTCCATGCGGGTGCTTGTGTCTTTACTAAAAACCCCTCTCATTGCGTGGGTAATTGTAAGAGAATTTTGTTTTTGCACACCCCTCATCATTTTACACATGTGGTAAGCCTCTAAAATTACGGCAACACCTTTGGGTTTTAAAATTTCATTTATTGTGTCAGCAATTTGTGCCCCAAGGCGCTCTTGGATTTGTAATCTTCTAGAAAAGACATTTATTATTCTTGGGATTTTTGAAAGGCCTATGATTGTTTTATCAGGAACGTATGCAATATGGGCCCGGCCAAAAAATGGCAGAATATGGTGCTCGCAAAGTGAAAAAAACTCGGTGTCCCTGATTAATACAAGTTCACTTTTTTCCGATTTGAATAATGCATTTTTAACAATATTAGCTATGTTTTCGTTGTAGCCTGAGGTTAAAAACTGCATTGACCTGGCGTACCTGAGCGGGGTTCTTTGTAAGCCTTCGCGATTAATATCCTCACCAAGAGAGCTAAGTGTTGCTGAAATGTTTTTTATTAATTCTTCCTGGGTTTTGCTTGCAGTATCTATTGTGTGAGTTTGGTGTGCGCGGTTTTTGGCTGTGAGTGAAGCCTTATTTGAATTTTGTGGCGTTTGTTCAAACATTTTAGTTCTCAAAAAGTTTTATTGTAGTGCGGTGTTCATATCACTAATGCCAACAGAAATATATAATGAAGTATCTTAAATTTATAGTTCCTGTTTTAGTGCTAGGAACCTGAAAATTTTATATTCTGCAGAAGCCGCTGTGAAAAGTATTTTTCTTAAAGTTTCATATCTTATGGTTTTATCTGCCTGTATGGCCAAAACCCCATCAAAGGGTAAAGGGTTTCCGTCTTTATCTCGGGCTGTGGATTTTGTTCTTAATAATTCGGCTTTTTCCTTGGCCTGAGTCAGGGCATCGTAAAGAGGTAAAATTCTGTGCCCATCCCTATCAAGGTCGGTTTTTTTAAGTTTATATTCTGGCGTATCGCTCCCCACTGATGCCTGGGTTTGAATGAAATCTAAAATACGAGCGTCTTCAAACGTCATACCCTCAGGGGTTACAATCACCTGCAAGCTATCTGGTGGAATATCCGGTGATCCTGAAACAGGAAGATTAATACCAGATACGGTACTAAAATTTGATGTACTTGTTGAATAACTTTTAAGAAGAAACACAAGTATAATAACAAGAACATCCATAAGACTTGTTAGTTGTAACTCAAGCGTGTTTTTTACGCGTTTTCTTGAGCGGCGATTGGTAATTGATCTGTAAAAAGCCATTACGATCCACCTCCAAGAAGATTGCCAAAAACAATTTGTGGGAAAAGCATTTTTTGAGGTTCATCCATTCCTGTTTCTTTGTTCTTTGCAAAGATTGGAGGGTCTGTTTTTTCCAGAATTCTGACAGTATCCATTAGCGAAATTAAAACATCATAGCTTGCACCACCAAACGGACTGAGAACTATGCGATCTTCATATGGGAACTGCTGCTTGATGTTTACTAATGCTTCATGTATGGCCAGAAAATTTGGTTCACCCTGCTTTTCATTTGGAATTTTTGTGGCCTTAATGAGGTTAAAAGCGCTCCAAATCTCAACAGTATTTTTATCAAAGCTTAAAGTAAGCTGAAGCGGTTTTTGTTTCGGCGGCTTTTCATACATTGAGCTTACTTGCGGAAACTCGGTTTCAATTGTAACAACTGCAAAAATGGCCATTGAAAAAAGCAAAAACGCAATGAGTGTAACCATGGCATCAAGAATGGGTACCAGGTTTAAAGTGATACCATCCTGACTTGATTTGCGCCGTGATGTTGGACGCTTTAAGCTCACTTTGGTTTCCCCTTTCTTTTAGAGTAATTTTTCTGATGAGTGTTGTGTTTTTCTTGATGAAAGCAGATCAAGAAGTTTAACACCAAATTCATCGATTTCCTCTAAAATCAAAGTTGCTTTGTTGCTTAAAATGCTATGAGTGATCATTGTAAAAATTGCGGTAATAAGACCAAACGCTGTGGCGTTCATGGCTTCAGAAATTCCAGCCGCTAAAATTGCCTGACGTTGTGCCGGGTCGGCAAGTGCAACAGCACCGAATGATTTAATAAGACCGCTGATTGTTCCGACAAGACCAAGCAGGGTTGCAAGATTTGCAATAAGTGCCAGATAGCTCAGGCGTCTTTCGAGTTTTGGGATTATTTCAAGGCTTGTGGCATCAATGGCGTTTTGAATCTGATCAACGGAACGCGAGGCTCTTTGAAGACCAGCTTTTAAAACTTTTGGTAGGGCTTTTTTTCCAGCGCCATTACAAAGTCTAATTGCACCATCAAGATCGTTTGAAAGTACATATTTTTGAATTTCAAACATTAATGACGGTCCATGAATCGGAAATTGTAAAAATAATCTGACAAAACGTTCAAGTGAGAACGCAATCGATATTGCGAGTGTTAACCCGATTGGGTACATTGCCCAACCACCTTCTTGAAAGGCTGTGATGATAGATTCAAACAAACCTGGCGATTCCATTAGCGCTGTTTCCATGTGCCGGATCCTTTCTTGATTAAGACGGTCAAAAGCTAGGCCCCAAGCCCGCAATAACCATAACTAACCATAGACACTAAACAAATGTGTCGTTTTTTTTAGGATACTGCTTTTAAAAAGAGGGTCAACTTATTCTAACTTTATTTAGTAGAATTATTTAACGCAGCGCGGGCCTATTTTTGAATGCAAAATTTAAAGATGTTTTTTTATCGTGGCTGTGATTGCATCTTTTGGCTGGTTTCCAACAAGCTGATCGACCATTTCGCCGTTTTTAAATAAAAGCAGAGTAGGGATGCTTCTAATTGAAAATTTTGTGGCCGTAGCTGAGTTTTCATCAACATTCATTTTATATATGCTTAATTTTCCTGCCAGTTCGTCAGCAACAAGTGCTAAGGTTGGTGCTATCATTTTACAGGGACCGCACCATTCTGCCCAGAAATCAACAAGTGCCAGGTTTTTACACTGTAAAACGTCTGTTTGGAAATTTGCATCTGAAGTTATATGTACGTTTGGTGAATCTGCCATTATTTTTTACCTCTCAGACCAATAAAAATAGGTGAAATTCTAGTGAACATCAAGTAGAATCCTTTTGTCATGAAGCATAATGAAACAGAAAAAAACACAAAAATATCAGGTTTGAGCGAGGGCGGCGCATCAAGTGAGGCCATGAATGTTCTAAGAGACTATTTCCTTTCCATTGCACAAGAATCACAAAGTGTTCTTGCCGATTTTGCGAGTGAGAATGCCGGCAATGTTTTAGCAGGAGCCATGATGATGGTGCAGACACTTCGCTCGGGAGGAAAAATTTTAATTGCAGGAAATGGCGGAAGTGCCGCTGATTCTCAACATATGGCTGCAGAAATGGTTGGAAGGCTGCTTGTTGAGCGTGATCCATTGCCTGCAATTGCACTAACCACCGATACTTCTAATCTGACTGCAATTGGAAATGATTACGGTTACGAGAAAATTTTTGAACGTCAAATAAGGGCGCTTGCCAAAAATAACGATGTGTTCATTGCAATTTCCACATCCGGTGAGAGTAAAAATCTTGTACTTGCAATAAGTGCTGCACGTAAAATAGGATGTAAAATTATATGTTTAACAGGCACCCAAACCTCAACTATGGCAAAAGAAGCAGACGTTGCGCTTTGCGTAGGAAAGGGTAGAAACTCAGGAAGAATCCAAGAGTCTCATATTTTTGCAATACATTCTTTAGTTGATCTAGTAGATCGGATCATGGGAAACTCTAAGTAATTACAATGTTTTCAGAATCGGAAAAATTAAGTAGTGTGATTTTTTTCTGATGAGGAACTTCATATGAGGAGAAATTAATTGAAGGTAAAGGTGTGGGTCCGTGTTGCAGCAAAGCTCATTGATTTGTTTATTGTCATAGTGCTTGCAACAGTTTTGTTTTACCCCGTGGGCCCTATTTTAGGATTTCTCTATAGCCTTTTGGGTGACGGAATTAACTGGGGTCCATTTAAAGGGCAAAGTATCGGAAAAAAGATTTTATTTCTACAAACAATGAATAGGATTCATAAGCGCCCTGCAAATTTTAAGGACTCGGCACTTAGAAATTCACCAGTAGGTGTTGCGACTTTTTTTGGGCTTATTCCGCTGTGGGGTTGGCTCATATTAATTTTAATAGGTATACCTTTAATGTGTATTGAAGTTTATCTCATGATCAGTATTGAAACGGGTCACAGGCTGGGCGATGTGATGGGTGACACTGAAGTAAAAAAAATTGGTGAGTAATATTCCCTTTGGAGTCAAATCAACAATAGATGGTTATCCTTATTGGAAAAAATATGAGTAGTAACTTTTTTTAGGGCCGTCCGCTCAAATAAGTATTTAAATTCCTTGCTGTACTGTGACTCCAGTTGGCCTTGTGATTAGGCTTTCACCTGACCCACCACCTGTGACACCAGGTTGTTCACCTGGAGACTGGTTGCCGTTAATGGAGGCTGGAGAAAAATTGGATTTAATGCACTCCTTCCTAGACAGATGCTCAAGCTGTAAATCTATCCAGGCATCCAGTGTTTCTTGACCTATTGATGTAAAACCTGTTGGAAAATATGATGTATTTTTTTTGCTTATTAAATCTCTGTTATATAATGAACATCTAACCCATCTTTTTATTGCAACAACTTCACCCGTTTTTGCATTTATAATTGTCTTAAGTAAGAATGGACCATAATTAACAGAGATATCCAAACAACTATCTTCTCTACATATAGGATACTCAAAAATTGATGATTTTCTATTGTTTATATTTGGAATTTGATAACTCATGTAGGCTGTTATTTCAGATTCAGAAAAGACGGAATCGTCATTATCTAAACAATAAAAACCCGCAAATGAATAAGTCACACCATCATTAAATGAACTTGTGCGTTTATCATTATCTTCAGTACAATAAGGCTCACTATATTTTCGGATTAAATCTCTTATTCTATTTCTTCCAGTCGTTTCAAAAGGATGAAGATTCTTTAAATTTAATTCACCACTTCTAATTAATTGAATAACATCAGCTACTATGTTGGCAGATAATTTATCTGTTTTTGGTTTAATTTCCTGCATTGTTAGAAATTCTGGTAAAAATAATCCGGTTAGAGTGTTTCTCAGATTCACACAACCTATTGTTTCAGAATTAGAAACCTGTGAGTTATTGGTATTTATTTCCTCAGCCCTAACTGTTCCCATTGTACCCGCAACAAATGCTATCAGTCCTACTGCGGCTACTACTGTTTTCAATTTCAACGTTTTCATGTTCGACTCCTTAGTTTTGAAAGCCCATTTTTTGAGCTTTCGGGTTTTTGTGCCTCATCCAACCATTTGAATGGGGCTTAAATAGTGCGGATACTGCTTATAATTGCAAATGGGGTGCCAAGTTCACAAAACGGTAACTGCAAGAAATTTCAGTGAAATTACTTCGGGTAATCCCGACTTCAAATC
>CAZQUK010000215.1:0-6428 GCA_964596435.1 uncultured Oligoflexia bacterium | reverse complement strand
TTACAGACAAAGGTCGATCTTAAAAAAAGGAAATTATCAAAAAGGAAATTATCAAAAAATAAATATTACTAAATGTTAACTCTCAAGGGGGGAATTTTATGTCAGTAGCAAGAACAAAACGTTTTGGTGAATATCAAGAAGGAATGCTTTGGTATGAACACTGTGAGGGGTACCAATTAAGGGTTGGGTTAACAGAACAGGCCATTGATGAACTTGGAACAATAGGCGTTGTTGAATTACCCGAAGAGGGGAACGATTTTGATGAAGGAAGTGTAGTTGCCTGCGTAAGAGGGGAAGATGGCGATATTGATATAACTATTCCGGTAGCTGGTATTATTAATAAAGTTAATTTGAAGTTATTTACAGAGCCTGAACTTATAAATTCAGATAATAGAAAAACATGGATCTTTGAATTTGAGGCTTCAGATATTACGGAACTTGAGGAAGTTGCTTAAAAAACGCAAATTTTTCGGGATCAAACCATCTTAAACATATGAATATTATTATACAATTGGCCTGCCCACACACTCACACATAGGTCAGTTCATATAAACCTTTTCATGCTTCCACAGGTTTGGCAGTTCATATTTGACTCTTTGCCAACTGTGTCAAATGTGGTAGTAAAATCCAAACTTTAGCCATCACATTAAGGACCAGAGCTGGATTATGGAAATCGAAAAAAAGGTGCAAAAATCCTCACCCAAACGTTTTTACATTAAAACATTTGGCTGCCAGATGAACGTATCTGACAGTGAACGCATGGGTGCACTTCTGACTGAGAAAGGTTTAGTAAAATCAGACACCCCGGAGGATGCTGATGTTTTGGTTGTTAACGGTTGCACGGTTAGGGAAAAAGCGCTTCATAAGGCTTATTCAGAAATTGGACGTTTCGGGAAAATTAAGCGCACATCCACAAGCCCTAAAGTAATTGCAACAGGCGGTTGCGTTGGGCAACTTGGGCGCAAGTCTCTTTTTACGCGTTTTCCTGAGCTTGATATTGTGTTTGGTACCGATAATATTGATAAGCTTCCGGAGCTTATTTCAAAAGCGTCTAAAACATCTGTACTAACAAATGTACAAAACCCCAAAACATCTGTACTAACAAATGTACAAAACCCCAGCACATCAATCAAAACAAAAAAATCCACACAAAATATACAGGGAGTATCAGAAGAATCACAAGCATTACGCGCAACAATCTCAAGCACTGCCTTCCCAAAAGAATCCAGCAGAATTGAGTGCACTGAGTTTGACGATGACGACTTGGGTTACACCACAGTGACTAAGGTATTTTCAAAAAAATCGCAGGCATTTGTTAACATCATGAAGGGCTGTAATAAACATTGTACTTATTGCATTGTTCCTTATGCGCGCGGCAAGGAAAAATCACGTAAGGTAAACGAAGTTTTAGAAGATATTAGGGCACTTATAAAAAATGGCGTTCGTGAAATAACGCTCCTTGGGCAAAACGTTAACTCTTTTGGGCGTGGTAATAAAAATCTTGCCAATAGGCAGCCTGTGAGTTTGCACAATAGAATTGGCACAGTTGGTCCCGAGGAGGGGGATGAAAACTTCCCACAACTTTTAAGGGCCCTTGATAGTGATCCACTTTGTGGGGATCTGCGGCGCATACGATTCACATCTTCCCATCCAATGGATTTTAGCGATGAACTGGTTGCATGTTTTGCTGCCAGCGAAAATGGCGGGGTCAGCAGACTTGTTAATCATTTACACCTGGCCGTACAAAGCGGCTCTGAAAACATTTTAAAAAAAATGGGAAGGTTGCATAAAATATCGGATTATGTTTATCAGATTAAAAAACTGCGCGAAGTTTGCCCTGATATTTCAGTTACAACAGACATAATCGTGGGCTTTCCAGGTGAAACACTTCAAGATTTTAATGAAACTCTAAAATTAATGGACGAAGTTGAGTTCGATCAACTCTATGCGTTCCAGTACTCAGTGCGAAAAGGTACGCCTGCAGCAAACTACGAGGAATTTATTGATAGTGCTGAAAAACGCCGACGTTTGAATATACTGCTTCAAAAACAAAAAATAATATCTCATAGAAAAAACAAATCACTTCTTGGCAAAACTTTTGAAATACTAGTTGAGGGTGAGTCAAAGGGTAAACAAATGGTTGAAGGCGAATTTAGCGCAGACGGGGTTTCAATAATTACACATTCAGCATGGACTGGACGCACCAGTTGTAATAGAGTTGTAAACTTTATTACAAAAAAATGTTCTGACAAAAACCAAAACTTAACAGGGCAATTTGTCAGTGTTAGAATTACTGATTCATCAAGTGTTGCGCTTCAAGGTGAGCTTGTCACTGGTTAGTTTTTAGGAGATTAAATAAATGATTTTTCCATACAATAACATCTGGCCACAAATACATGAAACCGCTTTTATTGCGCCTTCTGCAGACGTGATTGGCGATGTAACTATGGGCCCGGGATCAAGCATCTGGTTTAAGGTTGTAGTAAGGGGGGATGTGCATTCCATTCGAATAGGTGCAAGAACAAACATACAGGACCAAAGCGTGCTTCATGTAACATTGGGTGTTTGTCCGCTTGAAATTGGTGATGAAGTTACTGTTGGTCATGGTGCCATTCTACATGGTTGTAAAATTGGTAATGGTACTTTGGTTGGTATGGGTGCAATTATTCTTGATGAGGCTGAAATTGGTGAAGAATCAATTGTTGGTGCAAACGCACTGGTTACTGAAAGAAAAAAATTTCCACCGCGCAGTATGATACTGGGTTCGCCCGCAAAAGTTGTGCGCGTGTTAACTGATGAAGATATTATGAAAGTAAAACTCAATACTATGCATTATGTTGAGCTTGCTTCTGAATATTATGGCTATGCCGGTGGACCTAAAAAACTTGGTGAAAACTATAAACAACTTGAAGACATATATGATTTAGATGAAGGAGAACTATCATGAAATTTCAAGGTGAAGCCTTTACATTTGATGATGTGCTTTTACTGCCCGGTTATTCTGAAGTGTTACCCTCACAAGTAAATCTTGAGACCAGACTAACAAAAAATATTTCCATTAAAATGCCGCTGATTTCCGCCGCAATGGATACCGTTACTGAAAGTAAAGTTGCAATAACAATAGCACAAGAAGGTGGCCTTGGTGTTATCCATAAGAATTTAACAATAAAGGATCAGGCTTTTGAAGTTGAGAAAGTTAAAAAAAGCGAATGGGGAATGATTCTTGATCCCATTACAACGCACCCTAGGGCCACATTGGGTGAGGTTGCAGGCTTAATGCGTACTTATAAAATATCGGGCGTTCCTGTTACAGAAAAAGACAAAAACGGGCTTAAGCTTTTAGGTATTCTTTCAAACAGGGATCTAAGATTTGAAGAGGATTTAAACCAGCTTGTTGAAAGCCGCATGACACCGATGCCACTTGTAACGGCACCTGTTGGTACAACGCTTGATAAAGCAATGGAAATTTTAAGAAACAAAAGAATTGAAAAGCTCCCGGTTGTTGATTCAGGGGGGTATCTTAAGGGGCTTATTACTATTAAAGATATTCAAAAAAGACGCGCATATCCAAACGCCAGCAAAGATAAGTTTGGGCGCTTAATGGCAGGAGCAGCAGTGGGGGTTGGTGAGGAAGGTTATGCAAGAGCCGACGCCGTTGTTGAAGCTGGGGCCGATGTTATTTTTATAGACAGCGCTCATGGGCACTCAAAAGGTGTTCTTGATACTATAAAACTTTTATCAACACGTTTTAAAAATAAAGTTGATGTTATTGGTGGAAACGTTGCAACAAGAGAAGGTGCCAAGGCATTAATTGAGGCGGGTGCTGCGGCTGTTAAGGTTGGTATTGGACCCGGTTCAATTTGTACAACCAGGGTAATTTCAGGTGTCGGTGTGCCACAATTATTTGCGGTGAGCGAAGTAGCAGAAGTGTCAAGAGAAACAGGAATTCCACTAATTGCAGATGGCGGGATCAGGTTTAGTGGTGACATAACAAAAGTTCTTGCCGCAGGGGCAAGCGTTGTGATGATAGGTTCACTTTTTGCAGGAACAGATGAATCTCCAGGTGAGGTGGTTTTATATCAAGGAAGATCCTATAAAGTTTACAGAGGTATGGGCAGTCTTGAGGCAATGATGGAGGCTCGTGGATCAAGAGAGCGTTATTTTCAATCTGATGTTGAAGAATTACAGAAACTTGTACCAGAAGGTATAGAGGGGCGCGTGCCGTATCGTGGGAGTCTTGCTTTTAACATTTATCAGCTCTTAGGTGGGTTAAGAAGTGGAATGGGATATTGTGGGGCAAAAACAATTAATGAACTTGCAGAAACTGCAAGGTTTGTAAAAATATCTAAAAACTCAGTGGCCGAAAATCATCCGCATAACATTATTGTTTCAAAAGAGGCTCCAAATTACAGATTATCTTCCACCAGCTATGATAAGTAAGAAATATTTATGAGTACCATAGGTAGCGCAAGTTCTTTAGTTTTAATTCTTGATTACGGCTCCCAGTACACCCAACTTATTGCGCGAAGGTTACGGGAGCTTGGGTACTATTCAAAAATAATTCCGGCAAGTGCGAAGCTTGAAAAAATTAAGGAAGAAAATGCAAAAGTAATAATTTTATCGGGGGGGCCTGCGTCTGTTTCGGATAAAAATGCACCAAAGTTTCCGGAAGGGTTTTTGCAGTGGCAAAAAAGTAAGCAAGTACCCATTCTTGGCGTTTGTTATGGTATGCAGCTACTTGTTTCAAGCCTGGGTGGTGAGGTTACTGCTCTTGAAGATAACAGGGAATATGGCGCGCAAAAAGTATTACTAGAAAAAAACGCTGTGTTTTTTAGTAATATTTTAAAAACTGAATTTCAGGTTTGGATGAGCCATGGGGATACTGCAAAAAGTTTGCCTTCAGGGTTTAAGGTGGGCGCCAAGACAAAATCAGGTGCAATTGCTGCTATTGAAAATAATGAGGCCATGCTTTTTGGTGTTCAGTTTCATCCTGAAGTAACGCACACAGAAAATGGCGATACTATTCTTAGCCATTTTTTAAAAAACATATGTAAGCTTAATGCTGACTGGGCGCCCGAGAAAATTGTACCGGCATTAATTGAGGATATTAAATCAAAAGTCGGCATAAATGAGCATGTTATTTGTGCACTTTCTGGTGGAGTTGATTCCACGGTGGCCGCAACTCTATTGTACCAGGCAATTGGCAATCGCCTGCATCCGGTTTTTATTGATAATGGTTTATTAAGGGAAAACGAAGCTACTGATGTAATGCAAATGTTTCATGATGAATTAAATTTGCCAGTAAAACTTGTGGATGCATCAAACGATTTTTTAGCCGATCTTAAGGGTATCACTGACCCTGAACAAAAAAGAAAAATTATTGGAAAAAGATTTATTACTGTTTTTAATGAGGAGTCAAAATTACTTGAAAAAGAAATTGGCATTAAGGCAAAATATTTAATGCAAGGAACACTGTATACAGATGTTGTTGAATCTTTACCTCCTCCTGGGCGCGAACATTCTGTAACAATTAAATCACATCATAACGTGGGGGGGCTGCCAGAAAAACTAGGCTTCACACTTCTTGAACCATTTCGTGAACTTTTTAAGGATGAAGTTAGAAAGATTGGTGTAACATTAGGTGTTTCTAAAACTTTTTTAAAAAGGCATCCGTTTCCGGGGCCTGGCCTTGCAGTAAGGGTGCTTGGTGAAATCACAAAAGAAGCTCTAATTGTTTTAAGAAAGTCTGATGCAATATTTATTAAAATGCTAAAAGATGAAAACCTTTACGATAAAATTTGGCAGGCCTTTTGTGTTTTTTTGCCGGTAAAAAGTGTTGGTGTTCAGGGAGATTCTAGGACTCATAGTTATGTAATAGGTTTAAGAGCTGTAACATCTTTTGATGGAATGACGGCTGAAAGCTATCCGTTTGAAGCGGCGTTTTTAACAAAAGTTGCTTCACAAATTTCAAATTCAGTGCCTGATGTGAACCGAGTTGTTTACGATATTTCTTCAAAACCACCTGCCACAATTGAGTGGGAGTAGTGCGTACTACGTGTGAGTGGTGGGGGTAGGACACAAGAATTTAGCGCGTACTTATGGCGGCCTTGGCTAGGAAAGTGCACAAGACGTGTGAGAATTGTGTGCTCCTCTCACTCTGCGCGTGTGTGGGTGCGTTATTGTAAATAATGGGGGGAATGCACAATCAAAAAAGTTTTAAGCCACTCAAAATTTATTCCGATTACATATAGTAATGATTTTTCCATTGGGCCTAGGGCAGCGCATACCTAAATTTCCATTTTTTACAGTATTAATCTGTACGATTATACTTGTGGTTTTTATTTATCTGCCCAAATCAGATTTTAGTAACGATATTAAGGGTATTCTTCGCCAACACAAGGTTCACTCATTAACGGCCTCGCTTTTTT
>CAZQUK010000214.1:0-6429 GCA_964596435.1 uncultured Oligoflexia bacterium | reverse complement strand
GTAAAACTTTGGGATTCACCCCAGCTTGGCTGGGGGCTTAGCGATGGAGTTAAAAACGGACTGGCAACTTAAGGCAAGCAAACCATTCAGGCTGCCTCATGAATAATTTAGCAATAATGACAAAACGCACACACGCACCAACACACGCATACGTTTTCCATCAATATACTGATATGGATTTATACAAAAAAAATCTAGAACGTCCGGGCAGTTTGAAAAGTTCTGAAATATTTGGTCGAGAAAAACTTTTTTTAAGATGCTTTTGCTTGAGCTACTTCTGCGTAACCTTCAATGAAAGATTCTTTGATATTGATGCCAGTGGCTTTCAATTTGTCAGAAATTTTATCAAGTGCGCCTGTTTTTTTGACAATGTAATAACCACCGACCACAACGACTGCGGCTCCAACTATTCCAAGTAGTGCGTTCATAAAAGACCTCCAAACAGTTACGTGTTCGATTTTCATGTGCCCTTAAAGTTCTAATGAAAACCAAACCATATTACTATCGTAATATAACTCTAATAATATTTTTGGTCAATGCAAACGATTTCAATGTATTACATAACGCAAAGGGTTGTTGTGGATGGTTGGATTCTATTAAATTATTATGACGCTACCTGGCTGCCAACTTTACAAGACCGTATTGCGCTTAGGCCATGTAATTACGACAAATCGCATCTGGGCCACTAAAACTAAAATACCACGCCGCACTAAGCCGAGTCGCATATTAACGACAGGGGGTGCCGTATGCATTCATATAACTCTTGAGCAAGCATTAGATCAAGCAAATCGACTTATGCCAGGAAACAATAAAATTGATTATGCTTATGTGGATCAATTGCCAGGGTTATTCGTATGGCAGAAAATCTTGTCTAAAATACCGATCACCTATGATTTATTTTTTAATAGGCTAGGTACTAAACAACTACAAACTACTAAACCAGAATTTTTAGTGGATTATCAGAAAAAAATCTATTCAAACTGATCCCGCCATGACCAATTAGAAGAACCCTAGCCCTTGGATATTCCTTTTTAAACATCGCAAGTCCTTTTGTGTTTTTCACTCGTCCCGATTTAACTTCAATTGCCCATAAACCCTTTGGTGTTTCAATAACCAAATCGACCTCGATATCTCCTTTTCGCCAAAAAAGCAGCAATAACCTACAAAAGCACAGAAAGAATCATATAAACCGCAACGACCGTTACGACACCCGCAAGTATCTGTCTAATTGAATCCTCACTGCTTTTTGCCGAAAGTCTTGAACCCAGCATTGCACCAAATATGGAGCCAATACCAATGGACATCATATAATCAATGTGAACATTACCAAACAGGGTAAATACAAGAGTACCAATTGCAGAGGAAATGAACAGAATAAAATGGGCCGTAGCAACAGCAATATGTGTGGGAAAACGAAGGACAAGAATTAAAAAAGGAACATGTATAACGCCTCCCCCAATACCAATAAGGTTAGAAATAAACCCAATAACAAAACTTCCAATTATTCCAATTTCAACTTTAGATTTAACGTCATCAGCTGATACTTCCAAAAAATCAACATTAACCGGACGATCTTTATTTGTTTCTTCATTTCCAAAAAATTTTTGGCGCATAAAAACAAGGTAATATGCCAGCAAAAAAAGAAAAATTGAAAATATGAACGAAAATGAATGCGGCGTATAGTTTTGCACAACAATAGGGCCCACAATGGCACCCGGAATAACAGCCACTCCAAGTTTCCATGCGTAATTAAAATCAACCTTATTTTGCGTAGAATAAATAAACGCACCGGCCATGGTGTTTAGAAAAATAATCGATATTGATGTACCAACAGCATCCTGTGGGGTAAAGTTAAATATCCATATCAAAAAAGGCACATGGAACCATCCACCGCCTATTCCAACAAGCGTACCAAGTGTGCCAACGCCGGCACCAAACATAAAAAGTATTATTACAGTAACTAAATCCATTTAATTTAACCACTAACCTCTCTTGTTGAAATTGCGCCACTTGTACAACTTAATACACAGCTCTCACAACCTAAGCACGTTGTTTCGTCAACAACACTGTGCCCCCCTCCAAATTTTCCCGGTACAAAAAATATTGAAAATTCGGTCGGACAATCAGGAATACAGTTCTGGCACCCAACACATTCAAACCTATCAATATGTGCTACTTTTCTTTTCTGCTTTGAACCTTTAAGATCACGACCATTTGTATTTCCAGCGGCATCTAAAATTGCACCCTTTGGACAAGCTTGAAAACATTTTCCACACCCTTCGCACTTGGATACATCAATTGTGTGTAATTGTTTTTTTTCGCCTACAATTGCATTTTGATCACACTTTCTGGCGCAAAGCGTGCAGCCAATACATCTTTCGCTAATTTTGTATTGCATTGGGGCAGAATTATTACACTATTTTAACGCTTTTGTTAAATAATTAGCGCCTTATTGTGCGATGCGGCGGATGGTTTTTACCACAATCCACAATTATACTACTGGAATGGACCGCTACTCTACTCGCATAATCCACAACATTCTTTTGTGCTGTTTTTTTATGTTTTGTTGCAAACAGAAAAAAATGAACTTAGTATCATTAAGTATAGTTTATTAACCAAAGGAGTCTACAATTACCACAATGGAAAATAAATCAGATTTACAGGAACAAATCGTTGATATTTCAAACAAAAGCCTGGCTTATGCTGGCAGGCTCACGGGCTATATTGTAAAATCCGCCATATATTCTTACGATTATCTGAAATCTTTGGTGGATAACCAGGACTTCATTCCAAAAGCCGACAAAAAGGGCATTAATATAAAGTATCTGGTTAAAACGGATCTAACATCTGAGGATAACGAAAAAAAAGAATTCTATTTGAACCTTGGCAGAGACATTGTCAAGCTTTCCAAAAGTGACCTTGAGAGCGAAAACCTAACAATTATAAATACATCCAAACATAAATACTGAACCTAAGTACATAAATTTATTCCATCTTCTAAAACATGTGATATCACATCATAAAAGATGCTCCTAGCGCGTGGGCCTTGATTATTAGGGGATGCAAGAATGTTTAATTGGCTTAGAAAACGCAAAAAGAGAAAAAGAAAAGAAGAAAAAAAACTAAGTCAAAAACTACAGGGTCTAGGTATAGCAATTGTTGGTAATATGAACGTTGGTAAAACCACACTTTTTAACCAGATGTGTGGCTCAAAGGTTCGAAACGTTAATTACCCCGGCTCCACGGTTTCAATCGTTACTGCAAAAATAAAGGGTGTAAAAAAATACGCTTTTGATACTCCAGGCACCTGCTCAATATTCAGCCTAAATGAAGACGAAAGCGTGTCGCGTGACATTCTTCTTTCCTTCAGAACAAAACAAAAAGTTGAGGGCGCTATACTTGTTGCTGATGCAAAAAATTTGAAACGCTCAATTTCGCTTACTTTACAATATGCCGAATACGGCATACCAATGCTCCTAGATATTAACATGGTTGATGAGGCTGAATCACGCGGTATTTCTATCGATTATGGAAAGCTCTCAAATATTTTTAAAATTGATGTTTGCCCAAGTGTTGCCACTGAACGCATTGGAATAAGCGAGATAAAATCAAAACTTGATTCCTTGCGGACCCCTCAAAAAACAATGAAATATCCCGTATGGGTTGAGGAATACATAAATATTGTAGAAACACTACTTTCAGAAAGTGAACTGGCCTCTACACGCGGAATTGCCCTACTGCTTTTAGCCGACGACAGAAGTACTATAAAATATGTTGAAAAAACTTTTGGTGATGGCATGTCCGAACAATTACTGGATCTTGCCACCGAATACCGCAAAAAAGAGAAAACCCCATTTTGTGAATATTTAACAAATCTTTATAACCAAACAGCAGAAAAAATTGTCAAACAAGTACAAATTTCTGAGCCACGCAAAAAAAGGCCCTATATTGAAAAATTTGGTGACTTATGCACACAACCTAGCACAGGTATTCCAATAGCCGTTGTTATTCTTGCATTAATGTTTTTATTTATTGGTTCGTTTGGAGCAACTTTACTTGCGGACTCAATAAACAACCAGCTTTTTCAGAGAATAGTTATCCCGTGGATCACAAAAATTATAGAGCCAATACAAAGTGTTTTTATAAAAGACATGTTAATTGATCCAGATATTGGAATTATTCCAACCGGTATTTTTCTTGCCATTGGCATAGTACTGCCCGTGCTTTTTTGTTTTTATGTTTTCTTTGGGTTCCTTGAAGATTCAGGCTACTTACCAAGAATATCGGTTCTTCTTGATAGATTGTTCCGCGTAATAGGACTAAACGGAAAAGGCGTCATACCGTTAACACTCGGGTTTTCATGTATAACAATGGCGCTACTTACAACACGCATGCTTGATTCAAAAAAAGAGAAAATCCTTGCCTCGTTCCTTCTTATGTTTGCCCTGCCATGCGCCCCACTGCTTGGAAGCTTATTTATTATTCTTGAAAAAATGCCCGTAAGTGCAATTATTTTTGTTTTTGGAATAATGATCTTCCAACTTTTCATGGCCGGCATGATAGCTAACTGGATAATTCCAGGAAAAAGATCCATGCTTATTATGGAAATTCCACCGATGCGTGTTCCAAATCCATTTCAGATAATAAAAAGGTCGGCCCTTAGAACATATTCATTTATGAAAGAGGCGCTTCCGGTTTTTATATTTGCTTCCTTTTTAGTTTTTATTTTTGACAAAATTGGCGGGCTTTTACTACTCGAACATGCGCTCCGTCCACTTACTGGCACTTTGCTTGGACTACCCGAAAGAAGTGTTGAGGTATTTATTAAAACCATGATACGGCGTGAAAACGGTGCAACCGAGCTTTTTCATTTAGCACACCTTTATGATAACGTTGGCATCGTGGTTAATATTATTATAATGATGTTCTTGGTTCCTTGTGTAAATGCAATTATTGTTCTTTTTAAAGAGCGAGGTTTAAAGGTGGCAACAATTATAGTTTGTACAGTTACAATTTATGCCATCTGTATTGGCACCGTTGTTAACCACGCATGCAGATTTTTGGGTGTTACATTTTAATAGCAAAAACTAAAGTTATTGTGAAAGGATAAGGAAAATAAAAAGATGGAAGAAAGACATGAAGAGATCCTAGAAGCAATATGGGTTGCGGCTGAAGATAAAGAATATTCACTGAATTCAATAAAAACCGTGTGTGATATTGATTTTAACGATGCTGATCTTTGTGAGCTTGAAAACAAACATCTAATTGCAAGAAGTGGAAACAAAATTCTATTTTTAAAAGAAGGAAAATCTATTGCTGAAACAATAATAAGAAGGCACAGGCTAGCTAAAACTCTGGTTAATAGTATTTTGATGCTAAAAAGTGCCAAAATGGAAGAAATCGCCTGCAAGATTGAACACACGCTGCCTCCTGAAGTTGAAGAGTCAATTTGCACATTGCTTGGACACCCTGATATTTGCCCAAACGGAAAACCCATACCGCGTGGTACATGTTGCGGGAAAAAACTTAAAACCTTAGATAGAGTTATTACAAACCTGAATGAACTAAAACCTGGGGAAAGTGGAAAGGTTTCTTACATAAAACCAGGAAGCCACACAGAGCTGCATCAATTAATGTCTTTTGGGCTGAACCCTGGAGTAGTTATAACGGTACACAGAACAATACCAACGCTATGCATTAAGTTTGAAAATACTGAACTTGCGCTTGATAATGAAATTGCAAAAAATATTTTTGTATTAAAAATCAAAAACTAGACTGATGGCAGTTATCGCACAGCACACTTAGCGAACCAAATCGGGTATGTAAACTATAAATTTGCTATCAATATTGCTACGCACCAAACCAGCGTTGTGACTAGATTTTTTAACTCAGTTTAATGCTATTTCTGATTCAAAAATCAACTTTTTTTTATCCACAAGAATTAAAAAAAATAGAAATATTAGGAAATTTCAGTAAGAATAGCCTAATAATTATAGTACCAATTAAAAACTAAACGTTTTGAACCGGTAACCTTAAAGTGTTCTAACAACTGCTGTCATGGAGTTACGTATGGAAAAAAATATTGAAGAGAAAAAAAATAACGAAACAACCACAGAATTAAAAGGCACGAATAGCAAAAGTCGTAATTTTCTAAATAAAATAACAAGAATGACAAGCAAGGCATCTGGTGCGGTATCAAGCGCCGTGGTTGATAGTGGTGCATACATGGTTAAAACCACACTGAAAACCATGGGGAAATCTTATGGATACACGGAAAAAGGTATTCTTGGCGCCTATAACGGAACCAAAAGTCTTCTAAAATTTGATTTTAATTTTAATCTGAATTTTTTCAAAAAAAGCGGAAAAAAAGCAAGAGGGCTTTTCACGGGCGGCTTGAAACGAAAATTCAGCATGAACAAGGTTGATATA
>CAZQUK010000213.1:0-6466 GCA_964596435.1 uncultured Oligoflexia bacterium | reverse complement strand
ACCAACTAATAAAGTGTGGCAGCCCACAAATTCCATACCCGCGGCGCAGGAGGAGCGACAACCTCACCCGCTAATACAGTGCGGCAGCCCACAAATTCCATACTCGCAGCGCAGGCAGTGTGGCAGTCTTACCAACTAATAAAGTGTGGCGGTCCACAACAAAAAAATATTAAATAATACGCAACTGACTTAGGGACAAAAGTCAGGGGCCCGTCATGCTTGGGGCGTATTTAGGTGTTGTATGAAAAAAAAGGTTAACGGTGAGTCAAACCAAGTATATCAGGGCGTAATTATAATAAACCTGAGTAATTACTAAAACCTTTACTGACCATTTAACAAAGTATAATTGCTGTTATATGGATACAAAAAGTAATCTGGAAACTCTTTTTAGCACAATTAAAAAAGAGGCCGCACGTGGCGTGTGGATGCAGGCGGTGAATCTTGCCAGAACCAGTCAGACTGTTATTGAAAAAAAAGCTGAAAACGAAATTATATTAAAAATTCACATAGCAAATAAACCCGTTTCACCAAAAGTTTCCCTGTGGCCAGAAGATGAAGACTGGTTTTGCGATTGCAACGAAAACCATGATCCATGCACTCACACAATTGCTGCAATAATTAATCTTAAAGCCGGTAACTTTAAAGATGAAAACCATGAGACATCTTTAACAATGCCACATGTCTGCTATCATTTTACAAGAAAAGATGGCGGACTTTCTTTTCATAGAACACTGGCGCAAGGGGGTATAGAAAAACCCCTGAATGATTCTTTAGTGAATCTGGCAAGCGGTGTCCTTTCTGGTAGAATAAAAGATACGCCAGTATCAGCAACAAAAGCCGATTATGCAGTTGAGGCGGCATTATTAAATAAGCGCACAGGCGTTTTAGAATCATCTGAAATGGAAAAACTGATTCCACTTCTATCTGAATGCACTAATATTAGTCTAGATAATATGAAAATAAGGGTGGCACCACGCCCACTTAAAGTTTCTGCACAGCTCATAGAAGAAAATGGCAGCTTTATACTAAAAAAAATAAAACATAATAACATAATTGAAAGATTTAATAATGGCGTTGTTATTTGTGAAGATGATACAGGATATATTCTTTGTGCTGTAAAAAACTCGCATTTAACAATCGCGGAAAAAGAACTTATAGAAAAAGAGTTTGTTTTCAACCAAAGTACAATTCCAAAATTAGTTTCAGACATTCTGCCAGATCTTAAAAAGAAAATTGATATAAAAATATTAACGAATAAATTGCCAGAGCCAGAAAACACTATTCCTTACGTTGTAATTAAACTTGATACTATAGATAACAATACATTATCTGTAACACCAATAATTACTTATGGCACACCACCGATTGCCGAAATTATTGAAAATAAGATTCATTTACTTGATAAAACAAAAGTTCCAATTAGAAATTATCCGATTGAAAAGCAGCTTAACGCTCGCCTGCAAAACGAACTTCACCTTCAAACGGAAAGATCAACAACGCTGCAAAACACACAAGCCATAGATTTTACACTTAAACTTAAAGATTGGCACCTTAAAGGAAACGGTAAAGACACATTCACACCAAAACACACACTTATTCCAAAAATAGATTCAACAAATGGTAATTTCATTATTAATTTTAATTCCACTTGCGGCTCAAGTGCCGATTCTGGCACAGTATTTAGAGCATGGAGAGAAAACCAAACTTACGTGCCACTCATTGGTGGGGGCTGGGCCAAGCTCCCAAAAGATTTTCTAAACCAACACGCCGAGCGTATTCTTGAAATAATCGCATCAAAAAATTCTTCTGGTTCACTCCCCCCTTATATGCTTCCTGAAATTACAAATATTTGTGATGATATTTCTGAGCCTTATCCTGACACATTAAAAAACCTAAAAAACTTGCTTAATAACTTTAAAGATATACCTTCAAAAAGCGTCCCTTCGGATTTAACTGCGCATTTGCGCTCCTACCAGCAAACGGGTCTAAACTGGCTGGCATTTTTGGAAGAATCACAAATGGGTGCTATGCTTGCAGATGACATGGGCCTTGGGAAAACCCTACAGGCACTTTGCGCAATCAAGGGGCAAACACTGGTTGTAGCACCAACAAGCGTACTTCAGGCATGGGTGGATCAGATAAAAGAATTCAGACCGGGCCTTACACATACCGTTTATTACGGCAAGAACCGGACACTTGATAAAGCAAAACAAATTACACTTACAACGTATGCTATTTTGCGCCTTGATAAAGAAATTCTGTCTAATCAAATTTGGGACACTATTATATTAGATGAGGCACAAATTATTAAAAACCCCGACAGTCAGGTTGCAAAAGCTGCACATGGATTAAAAGGCAACTTTAGAATTACCTTAAGTGGCACACCAATTGAAAACAAACTTGACGATCTTTGGAGCCAGTTTCATTTTTTGAATCCATATCTTTTAGGCTCAAGAGAAACATTTCATAACACATATGTGATTCAAGTAGCAAAAGGGGACACAGAGGCCACCAGAATACTTAGAAATAAAATTAAACCTTTTATTTTAAGACGCTTAAAAAAAGACGTTGCCCCTGAACTTCCTCCAAAAACCGAGATCACACTTCATGCTGAACTTAATGAAACGGAACGGGAAATTTATGAATCAATACTTGCAAGCTCCAGGCTCGACGTTATTGAAAAGCTTGAAACAGGCGGATCTGCTTTTGCAGCGCTTGAACTACTATTACGGCTAAGACAAGCCTCCAGTCACAGTGGACTAATACCGGGCCAAACTGCAACTGGCTCTTCAAAAATTGAGTTACTCTTGCTAAAATTAGAAAACATGATTAACGAAGGGCACAAGGGGCTTATATTTTCGCAGTGGACATCTTTTTTGGATTTAATCGAACCACATATATCAGGGTATAATTATTTAAGACTTGATGGAACGACACAAAACCGCAAGGAAATTGTTGATAAATTTCAAAATGATCCAAGTGTTCCAATTCTGCTTATGTCACTTAAAGCTGGTGGTGTTGGACTTAACCTAACTGCGGCTGATCATGTTTTTTTAATGGACCCATGGTGGAACCCTTCTGTTGAAAAACAAGCAATGGATAGAACACACAGAATAGGACAGGAAAACCCCGTAATTGTACACAGAATTGTTGCAAAAGATACAGTAGAAGATAAAATTCTTCTACTTCAAAAAGAAAAAAATAGTTTATCAGGCGCAGTACTTGAAGGTAATGCACATTTAAGTGCAATTACAAAAGATGATATATTAAATTTACTAAAATAAGCTTTGCCCCTTTTGTTTTTTTAACACAGGCGCTCCAAGCAAAGTTATTTCCAAAACCCATTTATAGTGAATAAGTAAATTTAACATTCGCAATATGCCATGCCTTAATTCAAGCTGTGCGCTTAATTAAATGATAACCAAACTGAGTCTGCACGACACCTGAAACTTCACCAACTTCAAGTGCGAAGGCAGCTTTTTCAAAAGCAGTTACCATTTGCCCCCTACCAAATTCCCCTAAATTTCCGCCATCTTTTCCAGATGGGCACTTTGAAAATGTCTTAGCAAGTGCCTCAAAAGTTTCACCGGCATTTAATTTGGCAATTAGATCTTGAGCCTCTGCTTCTTTTTCAACTAAAATGTGTTTTGCTTCAATAGTTTCTGACATGATTTTCCCTTCGTTTTCTATTGGCGTTTTTTAGTTCTTTTCTCTTAAAATTTATAAAACGTAAACAATTTTATCAGGAAAATTATTAGCCCTCACCCACCGCAATTTTTACACTAATTTTATATGCTCAAAAAACTGGACCTGGGCGCTTATCTGAAATTTAAATACGTTTGATGTAGATATGGCAACCCAATAATTGCGAAAATCGAATTAACTCGCATCAAAGGCAATCTAACGACGCGTGTTATACGGTTGGACAACTTAGACTTTAGAAAAGACAACCAGTTTAATTTTGGGGGTGTCCAGGTACGGGAGTCGGGGAGGAAGTATTCACTTCAAATTACCACTATGTCCGTTATCGCACCTTGATGTGCTAAATTGGCTATAATCTATCAATATTACGGCCATTTTATAGACAACTGCGTTCTTGTTAAACAAATTATTTTCTGTTGATAGTGAAATTACTAATAAATTTTTTGGCCCATTTTTTGCTCTTAAAATAAACAAAGAGAGAAACAATAAATTATAAAAAGGAGCAAAACAATGAAAACCCAAAACACACTAAATACCATTATTAAAACTTGCATTATTATTGGTTCATTAATAACGCCAAACATAACGCATGCGGAACCAAATCAATCACCTGCGACAGTTGATTCCGATTACACAGGTTCTCCATCACCAGATACAACTGTCGAAACAAAAAAATATAAACTCAACCTAGGAGTTTCACAGTACCTTATGGGCAAAAAAACAGAAGGTATGAAAAGAGTGGACTCTGATGGTCAAATGTATACTGGTGATATCGAGTACAAAATATTTAATCCACATAACTCTGATGGGCGCCCTGTTGGTAAGAAAGACAACGATTGGCTTGTTGATTCTTTTGTACCCAGACTCGGTGGAAATTTTCAATTAAACCACAATAACGAAACTCAAAAACTTGATGCAATGGATATAAATCTAAGTATTGGTGACATTGCACATTTTTTATATAACTCAGATCGCTCAAATTTTTCTTTTAGCATACTACCTGCTTCATATCACATAGAAAACAATGAGTATCTTGAAATTGACACAAGAGCACTTGAAATTGCTCTTGTAAGTTTTTCATTCCATCATAAAGATATTTGTGGTGCTATTGAAATAGCCAAGGCTTCTTTTTCTGGTGAACTCCATGGTTTTGATGTTAATGTTTCAGAATTTCAACCAATATCAGTTATGTTATGTGCCGGAAGATCTCTTGGTGAAAGCATTGGATACCTTCAAGGAAGCGCATCTTTAACAACATCAAGCGATATAAATAGCAATAACGGTATATCATCTTTTTCAGTAGGATATAAATATGGCGCAGACATGAAAGGTTCTCTTGGACAAAATAATCTTGTAACAAATGGAAAAATCGCATTAATTAATACAGCAGGAATCAAGGGATTAAACCTAAATGCAACAGCACAAGAAAAAAATAGAAACATTACAAATCTTGAAACTCAAAAACGTGAAAAAAAACGTGAAAGCATTATGGCTGTAGGACTTGAAGTAACGAGTGATATTTTTAATTAATAAATCATAACACTAAAATATTAGGCCCAATGTAATTTATACTTTGGGCCTTTTTTATTTTAAATTGTAATTACTCACGCTTTTAAGGTTAATGATTTCCGAGAAACTACCCTTTCGGTTACCTTTTTCCATGAGTCAGCACGCAATCCATATCAATATATCTGTAATAACATGAGGTTATAAAGGACCGGAGAATTCTTGACTTATTTGATCAAACATAAGAAAATTAGACTATAAAGTAGCAAGAGGGCAAGGGGGACGTTATGAAAACCAGGAATACAAAAATCATCTTTACTGTTTTTTTAACACTTTTATTTTCAGGCTGTGAAAGTAAAGAAAATGGGAATCCGATTGTAAATTTTGCAACGAAAGTGGTTGATGGTATTAACGCTGTAAATGATTTTGTATGCGATCTAAAAGGTGAAAACGCCGCTTGTGATAAGCGCGACGGAAACGAGGAAGATTTAAAACTTAGATGCATTGACAGAGATAGCCAGTTTCCTGCGGGCCTAGTAGTACACTATTCAAAAGTTACTGCAAGATTCCCTTATGATTATGATGACTCAACCCCTGAAAACACAGAAACATCAGGCCTTCCAAGCCTTATTAATAGAGTAAACGTACCAGCAATCACAATTGAACCATATCAAAAAGTCAAATTCAATGAAGAAGAAAACATTGTACACAACGATGATGGAAATCCAAGAACAAATAAAATTCCAATGTATTACGCTTTTAGAGATGTTGATAATAATTTTATTTTTACATCAAACGGAACCCCTGGGACCGTAAAAATATCTTTTGATGGGTGCAGGTCAGGACTTACAGAAGCTCTTCCCATTATAATTACTTTTACAATTAATATTGCTAGTCCCAATTATTATTAAAGCTTTCATAAATTTCCTTTTACGGGCTTTTTTTGGTTGGGGATTCTGGCTTGCTTGAGGGGTCTACCACATTTGAAGGTTTTGCCGTATTTAAAGGTTCTGTCTTAGTGTTTGCCTTAAATGTTATATTTTGTGACGTTCGTTTGTTTTTTTTCTCTAGCCACATAGTAAAACTTTGATTCAAATCTTTAATTTCACAAAATGTTCCCAGATAACTATCTAAATTTTTGCCTACAGAAAGTTGTAAAAGATCAGAAAGATCACATTTTTTTGAAATCATCTCAACCAAGGCCTTTGATACCATATAGTGGTACCCCAATTGAGCAAAAAAACTTAAGTGTCTAGAC
>CAZQUK010000212.1:0-6481 GCA_964596435.1 uncultured Oligoflexia bacterium | reverse complement strand
GTTTTTATATGCAGAGTTTAGGGAAAAACCAGCCCGTTTATTTAAAGCCAGCGAAAGACTTATTAGTGCCCCGACAGATAAAAGCGACAAAAAAGCCAAAATTAAATTAGATGCCGCCACCAAAACACAACAAGACAATGTTAAACAAATAAGATAGAAATAAAATTCAAACGTAAAACGTTTTTTTTGCGCCTGAACAAACAATAAAACCACTCCTGATAAAAACAAAAACAGCAACTTAAAGAACACCGTAAAATTATCTATCGTTATAGAATCTCCAAATATTCGGGTATTTACCGACGCAGAGCTAAAGAGTGTTTGAAAAAAAGCGGCTGTAATTCCAACTAACGATATCCAGGAATACAGAAAGCTCCCTTTTTTTATTTTTGTTATTTCTGACAATAATAAGCCAATTATTGTTAAACTTAATATTAGCTCGGGTAGAAAAAGTACAATATCGTTTATCAAAGGGACCACTCCTTAAAAAACCGACAGTAATTTTAGTATTGAAGGTTGAAAAATCAAAAATACGGGTTTTGGGTAAACGCCTAGAAATAATATAATGATGATTATTGGAAAGAGACAAAGCCGTTCAAGTTTATTAATATCCATAAAATTGGTTTTCAGGGTTTGTTGTCCCAAAAAAACGGCCTTAAATATCATAAAAAAACAATAAACCATAACCACTAA
This sequence comes from uncultured Oligoflexia bacterium, assembly GCA_964596435.1. Classification (GTDB taxonomy): domain Bacteria; phylum Bdellovibrionota; class UBA1018; order UBA1018; family CAZQUK01; genus CAZQUK01. The sequence continues at coordinate 5,791 of CAZQUK010000212.1, read as the reverse complement.
AGATGCGCCCGTTAATATAACCACGGCTGGATTGACCGCATAAGCACCTATCATTAGAAGCGTATATCCAACAAACCCGCCCGTTCCCGGAAAACCAAGATTTGCAGCAAACAATGTTCCAAGAACCAGCGCCAACACAGGAGCGCTAAAAATTGCGCCTCCAATGGCGGTGTTTTTATCCTCGTTTAAGAATATTGAATCATCTTTTCTTTTTATTAAAACATCACAAAATATTCCCAAACCTGCTGCACTTAAAGCAAAAACAAATAATTGAAACACACCACCCAAAAGACCCGACTCACTAAGCGAACCAAAGCCGATTAAAACCAGCCCAACCCCACAAAGAGAAAAATATCCGATCACTTTTCTCAAATCATTCTGAAACGACGCACAAAAGGCTCCCATTAGAACATTACCGACGCCAATATAAACAATAAAATCTGAAATTATCAAAATTGTTGTTGGAAATAAGGCATAAAGTATTTTTAGAAACAAGTACAAGCCCACGGGTATCACTCCGGTCTGAAAAGCAATAATTACAGATAGCGGGGCCTCCTTAACAAATTCCAAAAACCACCCATGAAGTGGCCAAAAAGGAATTCTTAAAAAGATTCCAAACAACATTAAAAATAATGCTAAGGCCCCCACCGTGATTCCACTTTTAAAAATAGACACATGCTCGATACCAATATTTATTAGATTATCAAACAACAGGCTGTCCTTTGGTGAAGAATAAAAAACAACAAGCATTGCTGCAAATATCAGCCCTGTGCCTATTGATGAAACGACAATATATTTAAATGCGGCTACTTCTTTCTGCTCCCCACCCCAAATTCCAATTAAAAAATAAAAGGGAAGGGCCGAAAATCCCCAAAAAAAGAGTAAAAGAAAAAAATCCTGGGCCAACAACACTCCGCTCAAGGCTGTTTGTAACAACAAAAAAAGCGCGTGTAGTCCTAACACGCTATTTTCTCTTTTCCATTCATATGCAATTAGTAATGGGAAAATAATAGCAATTAATAAAAGAAACACCGCAGATGTGCCATCCAGTCCAACATCATAAAATATTGAATGAACCTTTAACCACAAATGCTTTTCCCTGAATTGTATGCCGCCAGTTTCTTTATCTAAAAGAATAACCATGGCTATTGCACACAGGCTGGACGAAAGGCTGGAAACTAAAGAAAACCACTTTCCAAGCGTACCTTTTTGTCCTACCTTAAAAAAGGTTGCGCCGGCAATTACCATTGCGCCCAGGGCGGGAAAACCAATTACTAGATTTATTGGACTATATAACACATTACTCTCCTATTTTATAAAAATTAATAAGAACAAAACAGCTGAACCAAACGAAAAAAACAAATACCACTGTAAATTTTGATTATGTAGGGCCCGAACCAAGTAAACTCCGATTGATGCCGGATAAAAAACAATTTGCGAGATCTTGTTAAGAACAAATCTGTCAAAACCCACTGTTTTTTTAGAGATCTTAAATAACAGGTTTTTTATGTGATTCGGCAATAACGTCGCCCACAGGGTGGCGGTTACGCGCTCCTCATTACGGACCATGTATTTAACAAGCCGAAACCCAAATATAAACACAACAAGACACGGCCTTATTGTGTGAGTAATAATTTTTTCTGCAAAACCAAGCCTCGATCTTAATCCGCCCCACCTATCTTCATTATTTTCCGTTCTACGACCCATCCAATATGTTGCGATAAGCATTAATAAAAACAGGGGAACCTGAACGACGTGGGCCTCCATTTGATAATTCGACCGAACGGTTTCAATAGAAAAATCTTTGCCCAAAATATGTGGCCACAGGGTGATCTCCTTTAATGGAAAACTTATCCCCATAATTTGCCCCGTCCAGAAAATTGCAAGTGCTCCAACAATAAAAACAAAAAATACTATTAAACGTAACCACGTAAGCGACGCGGATAGGTTCTTGCTGCGACACAACCAAAAATATTTTCCGGCCAGAAATAAATAGACAAACAGGCTAATTTCGAAAGGAATTAGCCTGTTTAATGAATTGTACAAATTGCCAAAAACTCCGGTAAATCCATCATATGATAAAAATCCTGGCACACCCCAAAAACTAAAAACAGACAGAAAAACCAACAATCCAAACAAAACATTATTTTTCTTCTTTTTTTCTTCATTTAGATGAGAATTTAACCAGGAAACCAGGAACGAAGAGTGTAGCCACCCTAAAAATATTAATGTGCCGTTTTCTTTGCCTGAAAACGCGAGGGCCGAAAGACAAAGTGTAAAACCGCTCGCAATTAAACGATTACACACACCAACCGTGTCACGACGAAACAGTCCGGTTACCGAAAGCACACCGCCAATAAAAAGGGAAATCCACCCAATGACTGGAAAAAAACCTGTTGAAGAAAATGCTCCTTCCAGATGTAAAAAAACACTGAAAACAACAACTCCCGGAAACAACCACACAAGCACTGCGTGCACAACTATGTTTTCGTCTTTTGGGGAGTCATCAAATTTTATTATGGGATAAGAAAGGACAAAAAACAACAACCCCGCGCCCATTAAAAAAAGACCCAAAGCATCGCCACTAAAAAAAACATTAACTTTTTCGCCAACCCAGCTCAAGCCACCCCCGGCGCCCAAAAAAACTGCCGCCCCAATAACTATTAAAATAATGGCGGGCATCCCCCTCGAAATATATCTTGAAAGTGCTTCGGGCTTTTCTTCGGCCCCGCCTAAAAACATGGCCGCACTTGAAAAAAAACTTAGGAAAACGCCCAAAAGCGTCATCCATAAAGATACTGAAAACAGCGCAATAAACACACCACACAAAGAAATCGTCAAAGATATTACGGTTCTTGGAAAATGTTCCTGTTGAAAAAGAATTTTTTTTGAAAAAAGTGTTGAAAGAAACACGGCCGAACAAATACACGAAAGGTAAAAAGACAAAGTATTACTAAAAAAACCAACACTTAAAGATCCAACATTTCCCACCGTGGCAATCCACTCATAAAACCATTCGCCAGAATATTTTCCAAAACGCTCAAGCTCTATCCACATCATTATTATGTATGAAAAATTAAATATTATAAGAACCGCAATAAACCTCAAAACCCACTTATAAATGGAGCGAATTTTTACTAACGACAAAAGAGACGTTAAGAAAATTAAAAAAAGAAAAATTAATAGCCACTTTGGAAAAAATAAATAATAATACACCTAGTCTTCTCCTGTGGTTGCGTTTGTTTTTTTTCTACTGTTCGTATTCATTATAATACGCGTTCCAATTGCGCACCCAAGAACCGCCAAACCAAGGCCGGTAATAATAATAAAATAAGAAAACACACCGCCCCCAGAAACGCCGGTTGTTGCTTCTAACTCCAGAAAAAACAAGGCGGCACCTAAAAATATAATTTGGATTCCAACGGTAACACTTAGAAAGCCTTCTTTTGAAACAAGACAAACTATCCCAAGCATCCCCAAAACAATTCCTACCAACATTTAATGTTTACTCCTCTTCTCTAGATACAAAACCCGCCCCAATTAAAATAACAACTAAAAATAATGCTACAAAGATAAGGGCCAGTGGATAATCAACAATAAGCGTTTTACCAAAAACTGAAAGATTCCAAGAAACCTTATTGGCACTCGACACCGGGGCCGGCAACAGGTGGTGATGTACGATCAAAACAACAAACGCGCCGCAAACAAATGTTGTTGGCAACAATTTAAATATATAATCCTTTCTTTTTGTCTCCTTAAAGCCCTCGGCAAAATTGGGGTTTTCTGAATAAAACAGAAGTACAAAGGTAATAATCACACTAGAAAAAAGTTGAAGAATTGCCAGGAGCTCAGCACCCCTTTCCAAAAACACCCCGGCAACAGAAAAACCACAAACACAAAGGGCGACAACCGAGGATCGTCTCTTACTCGTCAAAACGGTTATTGTTCCAAACAGTAAAACTAATGCGATTAAGAAACCATAGGTCATTCTTCAAGGTCCTCTTTAAGTTGTTTAATTCTTTCCCATTTATATCTTTGCTCTAAGGTTACGTGTCCTGCCCCAAAAGAGACCAAAAGCTTGTTTTTTTCAAAAACAACAAGTTCATATTGTTTTGTGTGTACTAATGACCCGGTTGGACAGCTTTCCACACAAAGTCCACAAAGGGTGCAGCTTGAAAAATCAATATCAAAAACAGAAATCCAGGCACTTATTCTTTTGGGCACGGGTTCTGTTTCAATATTAATACACCCAACAGGACAAACCTCTTTGCATTTAAGACACCCATTACATTGCTGAATTTTGTTAAACAAAAGACCCCTGGTTTTGGATGGAAGATCGTCCGGTCGCCTTGAAGAAATTGGATCTGGATACTGTTCTGTAACTTCTTTGTTTAATTCCCCAAACCCCAACAAATAGGGCACAACGGTTACGGTCGCTTTAATAATTGATCTAGATCCTGAAAATATTTCATAAAAATATTTACTTAAAAAGCTAATCATTGTTAAACACCCAAAAGCCTTGCAACAAGCGCCAACAAAAAGGCCATTAGCCCAATTGGGCTTAATATCTTCCAACTAAATTCTGTGGTTTGATTAATTCTAAATTTCGGAATAAGTCGCGAAACACACTCTGCAGAAACAACCAAAACAAAGGATTTACCTGTAAGCATGGTGCACTCAAGAAGTTGTCTAAGCATAACGTGATTGGCGCTCTTTAGTTTAATCAATAAAACATCCGGAAGGTGCCATCCGCCCAAAAATAAATTTATTGTAATAAAGGCCCACAAAAAAACCAACAGCCGCCTGCAGCAAGAAAAAAGTAATTTTTGCCAACCAAAAGATTGCACCAGCACTCCACCTTGCAGTTCGGGTGAAGAAAAAGGTGCATCAAAGGGGGGCATTTTAACAATTATCATTCCACTTAAAAAAAACACAAAAAAGGAGACAAACAAAAAGGGCCCCGATAAAGCAATCCACGTTAGCGGGTGTGCCGACTGCGTGACTAAAAACGAGTGCCAACCAAATCCCCCGGCATACATTCCTGCATTAAGAATAGAAAATAGCGCTGGAAAACATGCGGAAACAACCTGTGCTGCCGCCCTAAAGCCCCCAAACCATTCTCGTATTTCCTCGCCGTTTAACGAAAAAAACAAGAGAATCAAATCTAAAAAAACAACAAGAAAAAAAAGGAACAAAACATTGAGCTCTGTGTTTAATAAGTTTATTCCAGACGCCAAAGAAACAAGGCAAATAGCAGAAAACAAGACGGCCGCATAAACCATGAAAATGTAATCTTTTTTTACAAGACGTTTGTGATGAATGTTTTTCTGTAAAAGCTTCACACTATCAACCATGGGTTGCCAAAAACCCCGCCCTCCCGATCTGTTGGGACCAATTCTGGCTTGTATGTCTGCAACCAACTTCCTTATTAGAAAAGAATAAAGAAAAACAACGGGCAAAAAAATAAAAAATAAAATAATTATTAGTAAAAATGAGCCATTAATCAATTCGTTTGCGCCAGGGAAAAATAAAATATTATTTAAACTATTATCAGGATTGTTGTTCATAAATCAACCTCCGAAATGTTTATATCTAATCCCAAAAGTATTAATGGATAATCTGCAAAATAATTATTTTTTAAAATTTTTGGTACAAGGGACAGGGCCCCCGTTGAGGGTGGCAGTATTTTGATATCAACCGGATCATCTTTTTTGTTTTTCGAAACCCACACAGAAAACTCGCCCCTGGGGCTCTCGACGCTGACCTTGGCACTTCCCGCGCCAGGAGAATA
>CAZQUK010000211.1:0-6494 GCA_964596435.1 uncultured Oligoflexia bacterium | reverse complement strand
TACTAATACTAGCGCTAGCGTCCTTTTCCCTGACCTGTTGCCGTACGTGTTTGAGTGCGAGTTCTGACTATTTCGCCTTTTTCATTTTTTTCTGCTTTGCCACGCATTTTTCTTGCTTCTGTTCTTACGCGATTCCTGTTTTGCTTTAGCTTTTTTTTCTTTTTTTGTTGTTTTGTCTGGCTTTTGGTCATTTCCTTGGTTTGAACTTCTTCTTGCAGTTGTTCTTGGTTCTGTTCCAGAGCTTCTGAAACTGCAAATGAATCCAGCGTCATGAAAAGCCCAATTAAAACAAAGCTAAATATTTTATTTTTCATTTCTTTTCCTCCTGGGGTCCAGGTATTTTCGACCCAATATGAATTCTACAACATTTATTAAATAAAATAATACAACGATTTAAGATTTTCAAGGTTCATATTTAAAAATGGGGAATATATGTTCTAGGGGAATAACAAGAGCAATAGGCTTGTTTGGTTTAATACACAATTTTCTTGCCTTATGGAACGCCAATTCCGCTTCAACCAAGATCTTTTTATCATAAGGTTTAAAAAGAATGATTGCTCCATGGTCTTTCTCAAAATAGGAAGCAATAGTCCCTGTAAGCATTGGTAGATATAGAACCTCAGGGGTAACGGCTCTAATTCCTTCAAGTTTTTCAGGGTCATAAAGGATAATGTCTTCTGGCCGTATCCCAATTTTCAGGATATTATCTCCAAGACTTAAACAATCAAAACCAGCAGGCAAGTGTTTTTCTTTTAGAGTTAACCCCAAATCGGGAATATAAATATCATAAGAATTATTATTTTTTTTTATTCTTGCGTCGAAAATATTTTTTATTCCGTATAACTTGGCTACTGCCAAAGTCTTTGGAGTTCTCGCATTTTGTTTAGGTTCGCTCTGCACCACAGTGCCATCAATAAGAACCGAAATAGAATCACCCAGGAGAAAGGCTTCTTCAAGGTCATGGGTTATCATGATAATTGTAAGATTATGTTTTACCTGTATTTCCTTCAGTAGGAACCAAAGCTCTTTTTTCATGCCAGAATGCAGACCGTTAAAAGGTTCATCAAGAAGAAGATGACGATTTCCCGAAGCCATTGCTCTTACCAGAGCCACCCTTTGCTGTTCCCCACCGCTTAAAGAATTTATACTTCTTTTTAAAAGAGATCTAACTCCAACATTATCTGCAAGCGTTAATGCAAATTCTCTGCTGACTTTTCTTTCTGACGGATGTTGCATTTCATAACCAAAAAAGATGTTGTCTTCCACGTTCAAATGTGGAAACAGGGCTAAATCTTGCGGGACATAAGAAAACTTTCTTTGTTCTGGCTGGAAATGAGTAATATCAAGCCCATTTAGTTTTATTGAACCAGATAAATAATAAGTGCTTTGGGTGCCCGTACTAAAGCCTGCTATTTCTTCAAGAAGTAAGGTTTTCCCACTTCCAGAGGGACCCAAAATCACATGAATGGTATTTTCAGGCACAAAAATAGATATTTCTTTTATACTAAAATTCCCCGCCTTGAGAGTTAATTTTGTTATTTCAAGCATAGGGAAAACTCTTTGCAAATAGTTTGTAAAAATAGAGTAAACCAAGTCCTATTCCAATAAGGAGTAAAATCATGATAACTGTTCCTTCAATATCAGCCGCGGATAATCTCATGAATATAGCAATGGGAAGAGTCTCAGTATGGTTCGGCATCGAACCAGCAAGAGTTATTGTAGCTCCAAATTCACCAAAGGCTTTTGCCCAGGTCAAGATGGATGCTGAAATAATACCTTTTTTACTCAAGGGGAAAACGACTTTCCTAAAAGATTTAAAAGGTGTAGCCCCCAGACTTCTAGCAACATTTTCATAGCGTGGTGGAATTTCATCAATCACAGATTTTATCAGGCGTGTAGCAATTCCAATCGTGGTAATAAGTTGAGCAAGTATAACCCCTGCTACTGTAAAAACAAAATTTACATGGTCGTTTATCCATGAACCAATGGGATTATTAAAAAAAATAAGAAGCATTGCGCCTAGTGCTGCAGGTGATGCAACCATTGGAAGTTCAAGAAAATTATCAATAAACTCTTTTCCTGTAAAATTATAACGAGACAAAGCATAAGCGGTAGGAAGTCCAATGCAAATAGCCAGCAAAGTTGCAACTGATGCCGAAAAAAGACTTAATCCTAAAGAATAAATCGTTCTATGCGAAAGTAAAATATCAAAAGAAATTGAAGGATGTATAAAATATAAAAGTGAAAGCAGAAGAATTAAATAAATTCCGAAAGTAAAGAAAGCTGAAATAATTACAGACCTTTTAAAGTTCTTGTGATTCATTTTTCCATCCAGATTTTTGGAACAGCGTATTCACCACCAATGGTTTTTTTTGCACCAACATATTTTATAGCCTCGGAAGGCTCCATGAAGTAATGATGTTTTATAAAGATGGCTTTTCCTTCGGGTGACAAGATATAATCAATAAAACTCTGAGCTAGTTTTGGTTGCTTTGTAAACCTCGAAATTGCGATTGGGATATATGCAATTCTTACTATCTCTTCGGGTTTAAGTGGAATCGTCTCAATCATATCTGGATTCCAAAATTGAAATACACTCCACCCAATGATGGCGTCTGCCATATTAAGAGTTATTACTGTCGCAGTTTTTTCACAACTTTCGGTATAATTAACAATATTATTACGAATGGCTCTTACTTTTTCTGGGGTAAGGGCCTTCTCAATTATTTCTACTGCATAAGCCCCGACACATACATTATCAGGGCGAGCTATAACTACTTTTACCCCTGATTTTGTCAAATCATTCAGACTTTTAATCCCTTTTGGATTGCCTTTTCGTACATTTATTGATGATACAAGATATACAACTTTTTTTTCTGAGTTAGCAAAAACAGCTTCCTTTTTTTTAGCTGTTTCCATGAAATCAGAAGAGCCTGGGAAATAAACATCTCCTTTTTTGCCTAGAATCATTTGCGACAGACAAAACCAGAACCGCCAAAAATTATTTCAACTTTTATGCCAGTCTTTTTTTCAAAGGCTTTTGCTGTTTCTTCGGTTGGTGGCTTACTGGCTGCTCCAGCAAAAACAAGAATACTTTCTGCTGCTAGTATTGTTTTTGTAATAGAAATAAAAAAAACAACTGTAAAAAGAAAACAAAGTCTAAACATCTTTTCTCCTTTTCGGTTCATTTAAATATTATTTTTGAATTACATTTGGAGCAAATACCATGAACCACTAATTGTTTACTATTGATAGTCGCTCCCTTAGGTGGTGTAATCCAATGAAGGTGCTGTTCTGGCATACAAGACATTTGATTGCACTCTCTACAAAGAAAATGGATGTGGTTTCCAGCACACTTCTTATTGGTATGTATTTCATGAGCGCAAAAACGCCAAACGCCATCCATGCCAAGTATTTTATGCAATAAACCATTTTTCTGAAGTGTCTCTAAAGTACGATAGATAGTTACTCTGTCAAAAGAGATGACTGCTTTTTTAGATGCAATTTCTTGATGTGATAGAGGACGACCTGTTTTCTGCAATATTTCGAGTATTACTTCTCTAACTTTGGTTTTACGGAGTCCTGTTTTATTTAACAAACTTTTGTTTTTTTTCATAAATTAGCAAGTCCTTCAATGTGTAGCTGAGTTGTGTAATAAACATTAAAATATACTAATTGCAACTTAGTTGCAATTAGTATATTTGTCTTATGAAGTATAATAATCGAAGTAACAACTATTGGATTATGCAAGAAGTGAACACCCTCAGCGAATATAAGCCAAGGAAAGCGCTTTTTTAATACTGCGCTATCCATTTTTTAAATTTTACTTTACGAAAGGAAATATTTTTTTTATATTAAATGTGACATATTTATTGTCGCGTTCCAAAGTTAAACGCGGCTTAGGGACGAAGGAAGCTAAATAACCCCTTTTAGAAAATAAAAAATTTCGATAAAGAATGGTGAAAAAGAAGGTGAAAAAAACAAAAAAGGGGACCAGAACCACAATCATTCGGGAACACCCTCGACATGTGCCAGTAAGCGAGAAGAACCCAACGGGTATAACTATTGTTGACAGACATCCACGTCGCCTTCCGGAAACTTATCTAGACGCTGCACAAATTAAAGAGATATTCAAAAAGTATAATCGAAAAGGTATTGCTTATCCGATTTCTCGGAAACTGCAAAACGAATATCCCAAGATAGACACTAACAAATATGATGAGTTGATTGCTGTCTGGACAGATTATTTCAATAAAAAATTTGAAGCCAATCCTTCTTTAGATCCTGATGTGGTTAAAGCACTTATTGGAAGTGAGTCTGGGTTTAGAGCGGATCCGGCAGAAAACAGAAAAACCGCACTGGGTGTCATTCAGATCACAAAGTCGACATTAAAGATACTTTTAGATCCAAAAGGCGAGGTGAGCAGTTTTACTTTTAAAGATATTCGACAAAAAGATTTAATAGACCCTGCTGTCTCCATTCCACTTGGTGTTCGATGGCTTTTTAGGAAAAGAGTAACAGCACAAAGTAAGTTAAAGCGTACACCAACACATACTGAGTTAATTTTAGAATATAAAGGACTCTTAAAAAGTAAAACAGATTGGAAAAGGAAGGCCCTTGAAAGTTATCAAAAGCATTATAAAGCTCTTAAGAGCAAATAAATTCTTAGTAGCCGTTTTGTTTTGCGCTTCTGGATGTGCAACTTCATCATATAAGGTCGTCAATCATGAAGGATGGTTAAATGAGCTTCTTGTTACACCAGATAGGATTTTATTAAAATGTGAAAATTTACAAACGGATGATATCGTCTCTTATGGGTTTTCCATTTTTGTTTTGGATGAACAAAATACAGTTTTACCAGTGGTGCAAACAAATCGCATAGGAAAATCTAATTGCGATGAGAGACTTAACAAAATAGGAAAAATTCTGAAAGATGGCCGGAACATATATATTGCGGGAATTGGTGATTTAGAAGAACCACGTAAGTTAAGAGAGCCAAGCCACTTTTTCCCTAAGCATGGGAATTTTATGGACAATGGGCGCTTACTTCAATTTCATGCCATTTCCAACGAATATGGCGAGTGTTTTGACGCCTACTCAGGGGATAAAAAGCCCTGCCCTCAAGGTCATTTTCCACTGAAGCCTGCCAATTGATCACTTGACTCATTTTTTAGAATTTTTGGTAATTTGATTTTAATACGATATGTTTCACGAACAAATATGTAACTTGCAGTATATAGCGGAAGATGTCGTGTGTATGACAAATGTTCCTTCTTTTCGAAAATAAGTTTTTTAAACGCCCTGCCGGGCGCACAAAAAATAGGCGCGCGGCAAACGCGCCTATAAATAAATCAAATTATTAAATTTACACCACCCCCTAGCGACTGGCCACACAGCGGACTGATCTGAGGTTGCCCAAGGTGCCGTGGCTGACATCGTCACTATTGCCATCATTACCATCATAGCCGAAGAAATAGGCGAAAGCGGAAACATTCGGATGCACCGAAGAACACCAAAACCAGTGATCTTTCATATTTGGCAGTACTTCCCTGATTCCATTTGCTTCACCTCTGATAAAATCTTCTTTTGATGGAAGACTTCCAGCTATTGCTTTACAATTATCAATTGCATCGTATTGATTTGCGCTTCCTATGCGATCTGACCAGATCTGCTGTTTGCCATTCTCACCAGTAGATCCCATCCAAGCTTCGCCAAAACCTTCCATTGCAACGCGCTTGAACTTGGCTCCTTTTTTTGTGACACAGACTGTTCTTAGATCGCTCCTTTGTTCTTCTGTTAATTCACTGCAAGTCACTTGCTCTATGGGTGGAGCTGGTGGGTTTTGACCTATATGATCTTCAAGACTTGGACGTCGTACATCCTACTAATAGCAAGCACAGAAGAAAAAAAAGCTTATTTATTTTTAAGACGTGCATACTCTTTCCTATATTTTTTTAAAGCTGTATTTTTGTAATCAGTTCCACTTTTCAATAGACCTTTGTATTCCAAAATCAATTCTTCATGATTTGGAGCTCTTTTAAGTTGATTTATAGCTGTTGCTCTTTTCCGAAAAAGCCAACGTACTCCCATTGGAATGGCGATGTCTGGATCTTTTAAATCTTTTTGGCGGATTTTACTAAAAATAAAATCCTTCGCCTCTCCTCTAGTATCTTGCACGATTTTCAATGTACTAGGCGTGATTTGAGTAATACCAAAAGCTTTCTTGTTCTCACGAGGATCAGCACGAAAGCCTGATTCAGTGGCAATCAAAGCTTTCATTACATCTGCATCAAGAGGTGGATCAACATTAAATTTTTTGTTAAAATAGTCTGTCCAGACGGCAATAGCGTCATCGTATTTATCGGCATCAGGGCAGTCTTTTAATTTCCCTTTAGTTGGGTAGCCAATTCCAGTGCGATCATAATTTTTTAAAATTGATTCTATCTCTGATGCATCTAAATACGTACCCTTTAGACGCCTCAAATGTTGATCTC
>CAZQUK010000210.1:665-6508 GCA_964596435.1 uncultured Oligoflexia bacterium | reverse complement strand
ATTAATGCTTTCGAACGTCAAATTGTTCCATGGAGAAGGTAAACTTTTTAAAGACTGCCATCTGTCATCACCGGGAATAACACCACCCTCAAGAGACTCTTGAAGCTCTTGTAATAGAATAATTACCTTATGTAAGTGCCTTCTCTCTTTATTTATTCCGCCTGGTTGGTTTGTGATGTTCCTTAAAAGAAAACCTGCGCCAACAATAAAAAGAAAAATACTAAAAAACCATAAAAACAAAATAATTTCCTCAAATGATAAATAAAAAGATATCAGCAATATTCGTACCAGCGGAATACCACTTATGCCCGGCAGAATGAGCATTAATAAAAATAACTGTAAGTTATGCAATCTTAAGATCCAGGTTTAAGACTTGCCTAAACAATCTCACAAGCAACGTCTTTTAGTTTTGATAAAACAAAATCAACTTCGTTAATAAAGCAATTAGGAACATTAAGCTCAACATCACGATACATGCACCCTGGCGGAGAATCCAAAGTAGTAAAACTTGCAATACCTTCGTGAGACTCTAAAATTGCATAAACGAAAGCTGAATCCTGTTTTTTCATCCTAACAACTCTGTTTAAAATACCATCAATTCTAGATTCCAAAATAACTCCTATAAAACGCCCATCTCGCCGCGACGAGCCATACCTGTTTACTTTCTGACATTAAACGTAAGCTTTTTCAAGACCATATATTTAAAACATGTGTATAACCACACGAAAACATACTACAAAACAAACCATTGCTTGTTTTAACAAATAAGCCCCCCCGCAGGGCTTTATGTTCTTTAATAAAAATAATCAAAAGAATTATATGCACGCTCAAGACAGCTTGCCGAATCAGTCAAAGATGGCTTATCCTGTTGATATGATATCTGCCAAACACAAAAAAACAGTAACTCGTAACATTAAGGTAATAATATGCATCATTGCGGTTGCAATGACCTCGTGCGCCGCTGCAAAAACAAACCCCGAGGAAGATGAAATAAAAAAAGCGGAAGCGGAAAAAACCAGAACGGAACTTGCAAAAAGGGAAGAGGAAAGAACGCGAATTGAGGCTCTTGAATCAAAAATTAATCTGCTGCAAGAAAGCCTAACAAGTACAAATCAAAAGCTCGAAGATCTGCTTCAAATAAAAAAACCCGTGAAAGTTGGCGTTACAGGAGATGCTGCCAATCATCGCGGGGATAAGATCAAATCAAAACCATCACCAAGAGATCCCGATAATGGATACACAAATGATGCCGCCATTATTGATTATCAAAAAGCCATGATACTTTTTAATGCCGAAAAGTACCCCGAGGCGATTATTGCTTTTTCTTCTTTTCTTGAACAAAACCCGGACCACGCACTTGCCGGCTCGGCCCAATTTTATATTGGTGAATCTTACTTCATTCAACAGGAATACAAACTTGCTGTTGTGGAGCTAAACAGAGTACTGGTTTCTTACGACAGAAGTCCTCATGTAGCCTCAGCGCTGAAAAGGCTGGCCCAAGCGGAAGATTCCATAAAAAGTTCTGAAGAAGCAAAAAAACATCGCCACTTATTGTTTTCGCTGTTTCCACAATCGCCGGACGCAGCACTAGATGCACATGAGCAGTCACAACTTAACCAAATTGTAAATAAAACAACACTGCCACTTGATGAACGCGCCAACAAGAGTAAAGACCTTGATTCGAAACCTGAACCAGAAACTGTTCCAATTCCAAACACCAAGAAATCGCTATGAAAATTAATATCAACTTTTACATAAAGTTTATTTTAATATTTTTATTTTTTTCAACTCCAGCTTTTTTAAGCGTGAAAACTTATGGTGCTATTTCTTCAAAGGAAAAAGAAACCTTCAATATTTCAAGGGCCCTGAAACCCATCAGCGATGAATCTTGGAAGAGTTTGTCTTCAAGTCAGGAAAGTCAATCGTACGAAGTTGGCAAAGGCGATACACTTTTTGGAATCTCCAAAAGGCTTTTTGGTGAAGGCAAATACTGGCCCAAAATTTGGGCGCTAAATAACGGCATTATAACCAATCCTCATTTAATTAGACCCGGCAACCTTATTGCTTTTATGCCGGGAACCGGAATTTCCCTGCCATCACTTGGTCTAAAAAGTTCTTTAACAATTGCAAAAAACGCCCCAAATGGAAAACGAGGAGTTCGTTCAAATGAGTGGATGAATCTTCCGCGTCAACGATGGGAAAATGTCCCACTTAGACTTCCCCCCACTGTTGATCCGAACGGTTTTGATGCGAGCAGTGTTCTAAAATTTGGGGCATCAAAATCTTTCATGTTAAAAGCTTTTGTTTCCACCGATAAAAAAGATCCAATCGGAACAATTTCCTCGGCCCGTAAACCAAGTAAATCTTTAACCATCGGCGACGTAATACTTATTGCACCAAAACAAGATCTATCGGTTGGAGAAACCTACACAATAGTACGTGAACCCGAAAAAATTAGTACCGGCATTTTTGGAAAATCTGCATATTCCTATATAATACTGGGAACAACGCGTGTTTTTGCAGTAAGAGATAAATATTTTATTGGTGTTATAGAAACTGCACAGGGAGTAATTGAAAGGGAAAATTCAATTATTCCTTTAGTACCCAAAACCGAGCTTCCAACCCCAAAACCCGGCATGGAAGCCATTAAGGGTGAAATAGTTTTTAACAAGGAATTATCGCTTCATGCAGCGGCACAGCACTCAACTGTCTTTATAAACCGGGGGCAAGAAGAAGGAATCGAAAGAGGAATGGTATTCAGAACCTACCTTTATGAAGACCCGACAACAAAGAGTAATATAACAAAACAAGATTTCATTAATTATGCAGATTTTCTTATTATTCAGGTCGATAAGAACTTCAGTACGGCGCTTTGTACAAAGTCTTTATCGACAGTCAAAGAAGGTGATTCTGCTGTTTTACTAACTAGTCTTGATGATTTTAACAGTAATTTTGGGATACACCTTAAATCATCAGAAGACCTCCAGGTTGAGGAAAAGCAAAACGAACTTGACGGTCTTGATGATGGAAAAGAACTCACACCGGAAGAAGAAAAAGAACTTAAGCAACTTGAGGAATGGAAAGAAAATCCGCCAGAGGACTCATCAAGCAGTACTGTGGTACCTGATCAGGAACTGGACGAAGAAACCCCCGAAAGTGCTATCGGCGACGAACTGGACATCGATCAAACAAGTGAAGAACCCAGTGAAGAACCCAGTGAAAAACTCAGTGAAGCTCCCGACGAAGCATCCTCACCATCAACCACTGATGATGAGGATCCATTTAATGCTTCTGAGGAAAACACAGACGAGGACCTTGATTTAGAACTGGAATAAAATCCTCTTTTCATACGACTTGATTAATTATCGATCACAAACATTAAAAAAAACCACTTCTTTTAGGCATGTTCTTTGAATAAGAAACGTCATGAACATTCTAAAAAATAAATATCCAATACACAAACTGAACATGAATAAATATCCCGAGATCTTTTATGGCTACAATCTTTCACTTTTTTCAAACATATACGCGCAGTGCAAACCAGAAAGTCTAAAGCTGTTATCCAATCTTCCTGAATCAGGACTTGCAATTGTTGGGACAAGGTATCCACAAATACGATCCATAAATAGATTAAAAATGTGGATCAAGGACCTCGCTGGTGCCAAATTAATAATTATTTCAGGCTTTGCTATTGGGATTGATTCAGTTGCTCACGAAGCTGCAATAAGTTCTGATTTGCCAACGATAGCTATTGTAGGAACAGGTTTAGATGTAAACTATCCAGCAACGAATTATAATCTTAGAAAAAGAATTCTAGAAAGTGGTGGATTAATATTAAGCGAGTATCCACCGGGAACACCGGCATATCCGAGTAATTTTTTACAAAGGAATCGCCTATTAGCGGCATTTTCTAAAGCAGTGTGGATAATTGAAGCAGGAATCCCATCGGGGGCACTCAACACGGCCGCATGGGCGCTTGAAAGCAACAAAACATGTTATACGGTTCCGTGTTATCCTGGAGAAATTGAACTTGCCGGTAACCAGAAACTTCTTGATGATTCACACGCACTTCCAACCTGGGGCATACACAACCTTGGTTCCACGTGGCTTGTGCTTTCATCTTTTCCTCTTAAAAAAAAAATATCTGCAAATTCATTTACAAATAAACAGAAATCACTGCTTAAACAAATTGATATTTATACAAAACAAAAAGGCGGCGTCCTAATAGAAGAGCTTTTAAATTGGTCAACTACTAATTTGGGTGATACTCGGTTTTTTTTTGACACACTCCAAAAACTAATGAATGAATCTTTTGTTGAGGAAAAAAATGGCTTGATATTAAAAATTCTTTAGAGTTTCCGCACAAGTAGAGATTAATAAATAGTTTTTTACAAGAAAAAATCACATACTTATTTTAAGAACCTAGAAAACCCCAGAAAACAATGTTAGATTTCAAATCTGGCTTGTATAATATAGTATTAATATTTGATTCAAAAAGCCTTAATAGAAGAAGGATAAGGAACATAAAATGTCGAAAAAAGCTCTAATAATTGTTGAATCT
This sequence comes from uncultured Oligoflexia bacterium, assembly GCA_964596435.1. Classification (GTDB taxonomy): domain Bacteria; phylum Bdellovibrionota; class UBA1018; order UBA1018; family CAZQUK01; genus CAZQUK01. Next base: position 1,947 of record CAZQUK010000210.1, on the reverse strand, counting down.
CCAACTAAAGCAAAAACTCTAAAACGCTATCTGGGCAGCGACTATATCATTGAATCAAGTGTTGGACACATTAGAGATCTTCCTGCTAACGCAAGCGAGGTTCCCGCTATCTATAAAAAAGAAGCCTGGGCGAGGCTTGGTGTTAATGTTCAAGATAATTTTAAACCTTTATATGTAATACCAACCGCGAAAAAGAAAAAGATTAAAGAATTAAAAGAACTGCTAAAGGATGCAGGCGAACTACTACTGGCGACCGACGAAGACCGCGAGGGAGAGGCCATTAGCTGGCACCTTACTCAAATTTTAAAACCCAAGGTTCCAACAAAAAGAATGGTTTTTCATGAAATAACAAAAGAGGCCATTCTTGAATCACTAGAAAAGACTCGTAAAATTGATAAAAATCTTGTTGAAGCCCAGGAAGCAAGAAGAATACTTGATCGCCTATATGGTTATGAGGTTTCACCAATATTGTGGAAAAAAGTTGCACCAAAACTATCCGCGGGTCGTGTTCAAAGTGTTGCCGTTCGGATGATAGTAGAAAAGGAAGAAGAAAGGATCAGATTTAATCCTGCCGAATACTGGAGCCTTACTGCACTTTTTAATACAAGCTCAAACGCAGAGCTTGAGGCCACTCTTCAATCTATAGGCGGCAAACGCATTGCGATTGGAAAGGACTTTGATCCTGAAACTGGAAAACAAACCAAGGAAAATCTGATAAATCTTAAAGAAGCAGAAACAAAAGAGCTTGCTGAAAAAATAAAAGATATTTCCTTTAACATAGCATCTACTGATGAAAAACCATTTGTAAGAACCCCACCACCACCCTTTACAACTTCAACCTTACAACAAGAGGGGGGCAGGAAACTTGGTTTTAACGCTAAAAGAACCATGAGGGCCGCCCAAGCTTTGTATGAAAATGGTTATATAACTTACATGAGAACAGACTCAGTTAACCTGTCACAAGAAGCCATTGATGCAACTTTTAACAATATTAAAAACCTTTATGGTGAACAATTTACCCTGGACAAACCAAGAATATTTAAAACAAAAGTTAAAAATGCACAAGAGGCCCACGAAGCAATCCGTCCGGCTGGAAAATCTTTTCCTGACCCATCACAAATAAAACAAGATATTGGGACAGACGAGTTAAAACTGTATGAACTAATCTGGAAAAGAACCATGGCCTGCCAGATGAGAGAGGCCAGAGGAAGAAAACTCACTGTTGTAATTAGTGGTAAAACTGCAAATGGCGAGGGGTTAATTTTTCAAACCTCAGGAAGCA
>CAZQUK010000210.1:0-655 GCA_964596435.1 uncultured Oligoflexia bacterium | reverse complement strand
TTTCCCGGGTTCTTACGTGCCTACGTTGAAGGATCTGATGATCCCGAAGCAGATCTTCTTGAAAAATCAACAATTCTCCCACCAGTTAATAACGGAGATGAACTTAAAACACAAAAATCAAATCCCAAACAACACTATACACAACCACCAGCAAGGTACACAGAAGCATCGCTTATTAAAACTCTTGAAGAATCTGGTATTGGACGCCCAAGCACTTATGCCAGCATTATTGATACAATACAACAGCGAGAATATACCTTTAAAAAACACAACGCACTTGTTCCAAGCTATATTGCATTAGCCGTAGTTAAATTACTTAAAGAGCATTTTTCGGACCTTGTTGATCCAACTTTCACTGCAAGCATGGAGGACTCCCTGGATTCCATTTCCAGAGGCGAAAGCGATACACTTGATTATCTTAAAAGCTTTTATTTTGGAAATGGTAACGGCACTTCCGGTCTAAAACCACTACTAGATAAAAAAGGTGAGGACATTGACCCAAGAACCATTTGTACTTTTGAGTTAGGCAAAGATAAAAATAATCAAGATGTCAGAATCAGAATTGGACGATATGGACCCTTTGTTGAAAGAAACGAGGAAAGGGTCCGCATACCAGAAAAAACCTGCCCCGACGAACTTCAAATGGATGATGCAG
>CAZQUK010000209.1:0-6582 GCA_964596435.1 uncultured Oligoflexia bacterium | reverse complement strand
ACAAAAAACTTCCCCACAAAAACCCTTAACGCCATTTGTATTTGCGAGATTAATTATAACCATATAAAATAATAAAGGAATAAACAATAAAACAAGAAATATTATAATTGGCACCCTACTTGCTAAATATTAGCTAAAGTGTTTTAATACACTGCGTAATAACAATGAAATTCTGATTTTTTTTAGGAGGAATGTTTTTTGTATCTGAACATTACAATAAAGTATAAACAGATTTTTTTTATCTTCCTCCTTGCGCTCGTTCTTCTGTTTTCTGGTTGTTTTCTGTCTGTAAATGAGGATCCAGGTGCGCAAGACACCATGTCAACTGGTGATATTGAAAACGCAGGCTGTATACTTGAAGGCACAGCCTTTTTACCCAAATATTTTAGTGGCAAGGCCCAAAAAAAAGAGATTATTAGTTTTTGGAACTGCGCCTCAAAATCCCTTAAAAACTTTATCAAAAATGCCAGAGGAAAAAGCACAAACATCTATCGGGTAACAGAGCTTAAACAATTTTTAGAACAGTTTTTTCTGAATGGTAAAAAATTTCCAGATGATTTAACAGAAGAGCTCATGGTTCTAAAAGCCAGCACACTTGGTGGCAATACCAAAATTCTTACAAAAAATGAAATAAACCAGATTCTAAAACTTATACACTTAATTAAGGTTCATTCGGTTTCATTAAACAAGTTTTTACCACTAAACACAGACGCCTTAAGCACACTAAAAAAAGGCGAATTAAATAAGGCCATTAATCAAATTCAAAAAACCGCTGATGCTTTTGGTGGGTTCTTCCAGGCTTCAGCAAGTGACTATCCTTTTGAAAACTTCACTTCTCTTTTAAGGGCAATTGAATCCTTTTATGAAATGCCCGCAAACGAAAACGCCATTAACGAAGTCGTTGGTTTAATGCCGATATTAAAAAAGCTAAAAACAACACTCGTGGGCCCTAATATAACCGGCATGGGAAAAGGCGAATGGCAAAATCTTTACACCTTTGGATCAAAGTGGCTGGGCGTATTACTTAGAGTGTATTATATTTCAAAGAATCATCCCTCATGGCCGAATAAAGATGCTTTAGAAAATATCGAAACAATAACAGAAGAATTAAACTATCTATTTGTGGAGGCAATAAATTTTCACCCAAAACGAGTTATCACGTTTGAAGAAATCTACTCCCTAATTGACGAAATTGACTCTAAATACTTTAAACCTGCAACACCAGCGACTGTAAAAAAAGTAATCAAAGGTATAGTAATGCGCGGCCTTGGCGGAAAAGAATTCAATGAAACCGGCAGAAACGCGCCTGGCCTTACCATCCCCGCAGTTACCCGCTCATGGAAAATGGTTGAGCGCTGGCTAACTGGGCAAAATTATCTGGCCGGAATATTTGAAATTCTGGATAATTCAAAGAACAAAAAAACAAAAAGTTACACACCCCGGGAACTATTGTCTATAAAACCAGAAAAAGCACTAGGCACAGAAAAACTGACAGAGGCCCAAAAGAACGTGGTTTCGGACCTACGGGAGGTTATTAATAAATATCCTGGCTTCGTACAGGATTCCAGTGGTGAAATTTATTTTGATATTCAAAACACTAAAAAGCACACTTTTTATAATCTTTCACAAATTAATTTATTTAGGCAAATTCTCCGGCTGGTAATGCAAGGGTATTCAAAGCCCGATGAGTTCGACACACTCTATACTCGCGGCGTTTCAATTGATTCTTTTAAGGTTCTATTTGGGGACATCCAAACCCTTTTAGAAGAAATTAACCTTGTAGATAGAGACAAAAAAAACCAGGATATTCAGCGCTATTATGAAGCAACACTTTTTACTTATTCCGCAAACGGCGATGCCTATGTAAATCTTGACGAGGCAAACCAGTACATGGTGTATTTGTTCTCCGTGTATTATCACAGGAGCAGGTTTCACGATTTAATTGCGGACCGGTGCCCCACTGGTGAAAATGGAATTTTTGGAAGACCCAAAATCGAACCTGTCTGTTACCGCAAGGAACTTGTAAATAATTATGCCCTGATATTTAACCAGATGCCCAACATGAAGGCTTTTTATAAAAAAATTATTCGCGATGGACGAGTCGAGGAATTTCATAAAAAACTTGAAAACGCAGCCAGATTTTGCGGATACTCAGATATAAATTACACGGAATTTGTCGATACGCATTCCTTTGCAGCAACGTTTCAGTATGTTGAATCACTGTTTGCACGTTTTGATAAAGACGGCTCACAAACAATAAATGTCAAAGAAGCCCAGGCTGCGTTTCCACTTTTTAGTGAGTTTTTAAGAACCCTTACAGATGAACTTAGTACGTATGATGAATTTGAGGCACTTTTCACCTATATGTTAAGATATGGAACCCCGCCCCAGGACGCACTTCTTGACAAAGTACATTTCTGGTTCTGGATGCAGTCAAAAAGATGGTGGGACTTTGAAGTTGACAGAGAAAATGTTGTTATGATCTTTGCCACACTTAATATGCTTTCGCGAGATGAAAACGGCGACACATCGGGCCGCTGTAATTAAACTACCCCAAAACTTCAGGCACCTCCCCAAAAAAGTGGACGCACTCTAAAACTTTGCCCGCAGACGTAAAGCAAATTGCAGACTTTTATTCCGGATTTTTTATCAAAAACTGATAATCGGCATAACCACTAACAGTGGCCGTATGAAATAGATATTTTAAGGTTCCAAATTTTAATTTTTTATCTGCCATAATTAATAATTTTCCTGGTGGCAGAAGGTTTGCGTCACCAACACCTTCAAATACTTTGTTGCGTTTTTTAATTTGCGTGATTAAAAAATTTTCAAGCGGCACAATTGTTCTTCCATCAGTGCCAATAAATTTGGTCTGAAATTTTCCGTCATTTAAAATTGCAAGAACATTCCCATCAGCTTTTAGCTCAGTTTGGCTCAAAGTTACAATTACAGATTCCTCAGGCGGAAGCTTGGCGTTCTCGCTTGGTAGTTGCATACCACTTGGAAACGCCATCGTCGGGGCATTCAGCGTGAAGGTTTTTATAAGAAAAAACAATAGCACCGTTAGCACATCCATAAGTGGTGTAATGTTAACATTCTGCTCAAGCAGCGCTTTTTTGTTCCTTTTTTTCTTAAGCGGTTTCATTTTTTATCCACCAGTTTCTCTTATAATCACATCGGGAAAAAGCTCTTTTATATTTTTTGTTTTTCCCAAAAAAGTTTCAACCGAAAATGCATCTACTTCCCCCGGGAGCCCCCTTACAGCGGCAATTACACTTATTATGTCCTGATAATCAACCTTATCTGACACAATAAGACTCACTCTAACTTCGTGTGGAAACGACTGTTTTATTTTAACCAAATGCGTTTGTAAAACAGATAACATTTTTTTAAGTGACCAGGCCTGAATTGTTTTACTAAACCCGGAATTTTCTGAACCAGAAAATTTTTCATCAAGATGCTTTAGCAGCCTGTCTTTTTGTATTACCTTAATACCATTTAAGGCACCAATTCTGATTGTCATTTGTTTATTATCAGGAATTGTTAGCTCCATAGCAAACTTTGGTTTTTTATCCTGTTCTTCTGCTATACCTGGCAAATCGGAGCCTCCAAACAGTACAGAAAACTTTGACAGTCCCGCCATAACAACAAGGAAAAAAAGCATAGTTGTTAATATATCCATAAGAGGAACAACGTTAACATCAACTATGGGGAGTGAATGTTTTCTGCGCCTTTTACCAAGCATTTATTCTTCCTTTACGGCTTCATCTTTTTTTGGCTTTTCTGCTTTCTTATGGGCATCAACTTTTTCCTGGGCCACATCACTAAAATCTTCAAAATACTGACTCCCGGTTCGTAAAAGAATAAGGAGCCTTCCAGAGTAATGCTCAACCTCATCTACGATTGAATTTATTCTATTAAATAAAAACCCGTAAACAAGCGAGCAAGGTATCGCCACTATAAGACCAAATGCCGTTGTATTCATTGCTGTTGAAATACCTTCAGATAAAAGCATTTGTTTTTGTGAACCCTCCACAGCTCCTACGGCCTGAAAAGTTGTAATTAGACCAACAATTGTACCTAAAAGGCCGAGTAAAGTTGCAACGTTTGCAATTGTAAACAAATACGGCATTCTTGATTGCAGTTTTGGAATAACCGCCATATTTGCCACTTCCATATGATCTTGAATTTCCTCAACCGGCCTATCGGCACTGACAAGCGCCGCTTTAAAAACCTGGTATATTGCCGCCTGTTTTCTGCTACTGCAAAGTTTAACAGCATCATCAATATTATTATCAAGAATTAAGCGCTGAACTTTCTGCATTAATGAACCGCCATCCGCCTGGTACACAAAAAGAATTGCATAGATTCTTTCCACAATTATTATTGTACCCGCAATAAGCAAAAGTGCTATAGGGTACATAAAAAACCCACCATCTCTAAAAGCATCAAAAAGCTCCATCATATATATTTCCTCCTATGTTTCATAAAAACTCTTCTTTCTATTCCTCATTTGTTGACATTAAAAGGAACGGATATTTCACCCCAACAACTCCACCACCTTTTGGTTTTGGAAACGTCCATTTCTTTACCTTTGACAAAATACATTTTTCAACAGGTTTGTTCTTTAAACTGCTTTCAAGAACAAGGGGATTTTTTACCGACCCATCAGCAATGATTTGAAAACCCACTAACACTTTCCCCTTTAAATCAGGCGTTCTTACAAGCTGGGTTTCGTAACAGTGTTGAATTTGTGGCAGATATCTTTTAATAACGGCAGCTATAACATCAGCATCAAGGCCACCTAAGACAACTATGTTATCAGCTTCAGGAACATCAATTTCCCTACCCTTAGACGCGAGAAGCCCCATATCGCCAGCACCACCACCACCACCTGTTGTAACCCCTTTTAACTGGCCAATACCAACACTTTGTCCACCGCCGCCCGCTCCAAGCCCGCTATTACCTCTTGCAAACCCGCCTTTTGCAATTGCACTAACCGTATTACCACTTGTTACGGGCCCTTTTCTTGCTATTTCATCAACCACACTTTTGTTTGTGTCCTTGCTGAATGCTGAATCAAGATCAACTTTTTTTGCTACAGTTTCTGATTTTTTATTTGTAACCTGTTGTGCCTTTTTAACTGAAGCTTTTTGAACTTCGGGGGCCTTTTTGGCTTTTGAAGCGCCTTCTTCCGCTCTTGCCCGCCCACCTTGTTCATTTGTAATTGCACCAACTGCACTTTGTCGTCTTTTTGTAGCCGATTCAACACCTGCTTTAAATAATACTCGCTTAAGTTTTTCAGGAATTTCTTTTTTTTCTTTTTTTTCAGGGTCAGTACTACTTATTGATAAAATCAAAAAAAACAGCAAATAAAAGCCCAAAAGCCCACCGAGAATCTGAAGTAATTTTTTATCTATTTTGGGTACAACAAACCTTTTTACTTTTTCAGGGGGAACAACAAACCTAAAAGAAAGTGTTAGCTCGCCAATTTGAACATCGGCCCGGTCGCCCACTCTTAATGTCAAAGACAAATCTTTTCCATTTTCCTCAGTTATATTTCTTTCCGCAAGCTGTCTGACAGTAAAAGTATCCTGACCAAGCCAGATAAGTCCTTCTGCGTCTTTTGGTAAGTATAAATTTACAAGCCCCTTACTATAATGCGCAATTTTAAATATATTATGCTCAGGAAGTGTTACGCCAAACGTTGCTTTTGTTGTTGAGCCAATTGTAATGGCAGAATCGGTTTCAAAAGTTCTAATATCAAGAATCTGCTGCCCCCAATACATTGTAACTTGCAAAAGATTTTTTTCTGTAATAAGTGCCGCATCAAGCTTTTGTGAAGCTTTTCCCACAACATCGGTTTCCACTTTTTTTCCAAGCACACCAAAATCAGCAAGTGCTTTGGGAAGTGTTTTTATTCTTATGCGCGAGTTACCAATAACAAAAACATCGCCGGACTCAATATCTTTTTCAATTATTCGCTCGCCGTCAACAAATGTGCCGGAATGGCTGCCAAGATCTAAAAGTTTAAATTTTTTGGAATCTTTTTGTTGAATAATAAATGCATGAATATCACTACAGCGCAAATCGCCAAGAATAACATCGGCCCCCCGGCTTTTTCCAATTGAGGCCTCTGTACTTATTACATTAAGTAGCATTTCCTCTTGGGAAACTGGATCCTGCAAAAATAGTGCTGCGTTACTCACTTCGGTAATGCTCCTACAAATGTTGTGGTTGCAAGTTCTTTATGGTGATTTAAATCCTTTGGTGGTGTAACAAACGATGCCCCTTGCGATCTTTTTCTTTGAAAAATATAAAAAACCGCAGGTGTTCTTATCTTACCCTTAACGGTTGAGCCACTAAGATCAACCTCTGTATATTTTTTATATTTAATTACTTTTCTGCTTGTGTCTTGTGATTTTACTTCTGCAAAAACAGTACCGGGCATAAGCACCAGGAATGCCACAACTGCAAAAAATAAGTTCTTAAATATATTTTTTGCTTTCGTTTTCAAATCACGTTTCCTTTTTGTTATTATTAAATAAACTTCTATTTCTTTTGACGAGAAATTTAATTGTT
>CAZQUK010000208.1:0-6588 GCA_964596435.1 uncultured Oligoflexia bacterium | reverse complement strand
TCATAATTGTTATAAAAGGCATCAAAAATTAGTTCTGTTGCAAGTCTAATATCTACACCTTTTTCTTTTGCTTCATAATAAAACTCTTTCTTTTTGTGGCTATATTTAACTATTTTGAGAAAATTACCCAGATAAATTTTTACACCTATATCTTTTTCAAGAGAACGATAAAACGCTTCATCTTTGGAGTAAAAAAAAGAAAAAAAATATTTTTTTTCGGTAAGTTATGGAAGATAAAACTGACCTTCCTAATTGCTGATTATTCTTTCAAACTCAATATATTCAAGTTCATATTGATGTGGATGTTGCCCACCATTTCGTGTCCGGGACCTTTTTGGTTCGCAATGAGTCATTTAGGGGTTAGGCTCCTAATGTCTGACGAGAGGAATACGTAATAGTTTTTTAGATTTTTTTTGAAATTTCAAAATTGCTACCGGAGTATTTTCTTGGAATTTTGAAATTTTTTCTTCGTAATGCTCGTCTGAGCGCATCTGATTCATTATCTGTGTAGGATTTGTTTAGCCACTCAAGTAGAACCCAGAGATCTGTATATATTATAATATCTTGCGCCAAAAAGATGTCCAGTGCGTCTTGCTCTGGTGTTGATAATTCTGGTTGTTGAACTTAAAAGCATTTGCATTGTTTTGCCGCTCCAAATATTCTCTTTAGGTTTTTGAAATAGTAAAATCTTAAGGTTAAGTTTAAATGGGTGATTTCATTGCTTTATTGGCGAACTAAAAAAGTGTTTTTTTCAGCAATAAGCCGGTCGGTATCTATTTTGCTGCCAATTTTATTCAAATATGCTTTCATATCATCAGGAATTGGAGCATAAACCAATATATTTTTACCTGTTACAGGATGTTCAAAGTTAATTGCAAGTGCGTGTAACAGTTGCCTTGTGATTTTATTCCTGTGATTAAATTTCTTGTTTCCATACAAAGAATCTCCAACAATTGCCGCTCCACGCGAGGAGGTCTGGATGCGTATTTGGTGGGTTCTTCCAGTAATAATTTTTAAAAAAATAAAAGAGTGGTTATCAATTGTTTCAAGTGTTTCATATTCTGTTATGGCTTTTTGACCGCCACTTTTAACGACCGTTACCTTTCCATTATTATTTATTTTAAGAAAATCTTGTAAAACCCCTCGCGGCTGAGCCAAGCACCCCATAGTTATAGTTACATATAATTTATTTATGGTTTTATTTCTAATACAATCACTGATTATTGCATTGGATGTTTTATTCTTTGTAAATATAGCAACGCCGGTTGTATCTTTATCAAGTCGGTGTGGTGAACTTATGTGGGTTGAAATATCATCTTTTGTATTAATATGTTTTGCAACTAAAGATGTTAGGTTTTCTCTTTTTTTATCAAGGGTAGCATGCATAGGGATGCCAGCCCACTTGTTAAGTATGATAATATCATCATCCTCAAAAAGTATTTGATTTTCTTGTATCATTTGTTTTTACCTACTAATTCAAAAGTCGAATTAATTTTGTTCCAAAAGTTAAAGAACAAATCAGTGTTGAAATTATTATTACGTTTTAAGCCGGAATTTGTATAAGAATAAAATATTTTATTCTTAATAAGCTCATCTAGAATTTTCAGTCCGATTTCAGATCTTTTGTCAGGCGGGATAATTGTGTTTAAGTATTTTTTGGGATCAGTAAAGAAATTTAAAGGCTTAAGAAAATTTATAATTCTGCAAATAATAAAAAGAGTATAAATATCAGAGCGTGTAAAATTTGAATCTTCATATGCAATAGCTGTTGATCTTGAGCTTAAATATTCTGTTTCATTAAAAATATAATCTTCATTTAATTTAGTTGCAGGGGTTTTATAAAATATTGAGGCCCCAATTAGAACTGGAAGTTTTGCTAAACAAACTATTGAGTCAATCATGTTGTTACGTGTGTCGTTTGGAAGTCCAAGTATTAAGTATGCAACAGTATTTATATTAATTTTACTTGCAATAGTTACAACTTCTTGAAATCTTTCATAATCAAAGGGGCGTCTGAGGGCTTTTAAGGTTTTAGGGGCAATGCTAACTAGTGAAATATTCAGATTATTAAGGCCAGCTTTTTTCATGCTATGTAATATTTCGCCATCAAGTTTCCAATACGAAACGCCATTCATTACAGATATTGTTATGTCAGAAAAACTTTGTGCAATATTATCAAATAAATTTATAGCGTATTCTTTATTGTGAGTTAGGTTATCATCAATAAAATCAAAGTGTTTATAGCCAGAATTGTATCTTGAAAATATTTCATCAAGTACATTATTAACTGATCTTTGTTTGAAGTCTGGACCAAAGGTCAGCTCTGATGAGCAAAATGAGCATTTATATGGGCAGCCACGCGAAGTGGAAATGCAAATCATAGGCCTTTTGTTAATTGTAAAGTGGTTTATAGGGAAATCTGATAGATCAGGAAGTGGAAGGTCGTCAAGAGAGGTGTTGTACTCACATTTATTTAGAATAGGTTTTCCATCTATTTTAAATCCCAGGTTTGGAATTCTAAAGGGGTTAAGATCGTCGATTAGTAAATGTGAAATTAAAGTTGTAAGTGGTTTTTCGCCTTCTCCACGAATTACATAATCGACATTAACGTCATTCAGAATTGATAAAGGAGCTGCAGATACATGTGCGCCACCCACAATGACTTTTGCAACGGAGACACGTTTTACTATTTCTGCAATTTTTAAAACTTCCATGTAGTAAGGGGTAAACATTGATGAAATTCCAACCACGTCTGGCGCCTCTTTTTTTATTGCGCGTTCAATATTTTCATAACTTGAGCCAAAGTGAAAATACTGATGAAAAGTTGAAAACGGGCTTTTGTCTTTTATTGGATATAATTTTTTAAGATAAGATAAGCTTTTGGGGATAGGTACGGTATATCTTCCTGCAGAATGGTGAAAATCTAAAATTTTTACTTCAATATTTGAAATATTCTTTTTAATAGTGGCCTTTAAGTAGGCTAGTCCAATTGGTTGCAGGCGTATATCGGTATCATAAAAATCTTCAATAGGTGGTTGAATTAGAAGTAGTTTCACAGTTTTATTAATATCATAAATAGAGAGTGCGGCCCTTACTAAAAAAACCCTTTAATAACAGCGAGATATGTTAAAAAAAACCTTTTTTATTTATCAGTAAAACAAGCTATAAAGAAAAGCGCTAGGAATAGATTGTGACAGAACAAAGTTTAAGGTCAGACATTATAAAGGTTTGCAAAAGGTTGTATGACAAAGAATTTGTAACAGCTCAAGATGGGAATGTTTCCGCTCGCTTATCTGAAAACAGGTTTTTAATGACGCCATCAGGCTTTTGTAAGGCGGACCTTTCAGAAAACGATTTAATTATTTGTAACCTGAAGGGTGAAAAAGTTTCAGGGAAACATTCTGTTACTTCAGAGGCCCCTATGCATCTTGAAGCTTACAAACAAAGACCGGATGTAAATGCCGTTGTTCACGCACACCCTACAGTAACAACGGCATTAAGTTTAGCAGGAGTATCGCTTGCAAGGTGTGTATTACCGGAAGTGATTTTATCGCTTGGATCCATACCTATGGCCAAGTACGCAACCCCAACAACCCCAGAAGGCGCTGAAGTAATAAAAGACTTAATAAAAAAACATGATGCTATCGTTTTAGATCGTCATGGGTCTTTAACTGTTGGCACGGATGTCTGGAGTGCGTATTTTAAGCTTGAAAAAATTGAGCATACAGCAAAAATTACACTTGCCGCAAGACAAGTAGGCTCAGTTAGAAAATTAACATCTGATCAGAAACAAGCAGTAGTTTCTATAGCTAAGTCAATGGGTGTGCGTGGGTTGGATCAAGAAGTAGATTGTTATGGTTGCGGTGGTTGTGGAAAACCTGAAACCAGTACAAAAAATAATTCTATTTTTAATAACGACCAGTTAATAAATTCAATAGCCGATGCGGTTGTTGGTCAAATTACAAAGCTTTCAAGCTAGGGTTATTTTAATCCCATAAGTTCTATTTCAAAAATTAGAGTAGCATTTTGTGGAATTCTTGGCGGATTGCCATTTTTTCCGTAACCAAGTTTTGGTGGGACTGTTAGCCGGCGCTTTTCACCAACCTTCATACCCTTTACTCCTTCATCCCAGCCATAAATAACTTTTCCGACTCCAAGTTTAAAATCAAATGGTGCGCCCCGAGTGAGTGATGTATCAAATTTTTGTTTATTGGTGAGCCACCCTGTGTAGTGAACGGATACTGTTTTTCCGTTTGTAGCCTCTCCACCTGAGCCGGCTTTTAAAACCTCAATTTTTAGCCCACTTTTATTTTCAGTGGTTTTAATTGGTTGAGTAGTGCTCCACCCATCTTCGCTGCCCGCCAACGTTTGTTTTGTGCTAGTTGACCCGAAACTGGATTTGTTTTTTGGAATAACAAGGTAGATTAAGCCACCTATTGCGAGTAGTGCCACCAAACCAATAATAATATATAGTGTCATTGAATTGTCTCCATTAAGTAAAATCATTACATAGGATATTTTTATTTTCAACGAAGTGTTGGCAAGAAAAGCTCCAGATCCTTTGAAAGAATTTTTATTGGTTTATGTCAGAGATGACTAGATTTTTGTAACTCATATAAATTTATCGGAATATTATGAATTACGAGGCAATGCCTTGGGTTGGGTTATGCATATGATATCAAAGGGTTTAAATGTTTCGGGGCTGATTGATGGTTTGTGTTGAAATCTTATTAGTTCTATTAAAAAAACAATTGGATAATAAATTTTTATTGAGTTAATTAGAGTGAAGTTAACGATGTGTCCCCATCGTCTAGGGGTCAGGACAACGGCTTCTCACGCCGTAAACCGGGGTTCAATTCCCCGTGGGGACGCCATTCGTTTTTGACATTTATACCAACGTAATCATTAGATTTTTTTTCTTTCCCCAATACCTCGCCAGAAGGATTCGGGGTGATGTATAAATCTTGAGTTACATATGAGTTACAAAAAGTGCTGTTTTTTGTGCTGGTATTCAAATTTGTATCGTTTTGTATAGATTTATATAAATTTGCATCAGTTTCTTGTGATGTAAGCTGCGTTTTTAAGAAATCTATTACTTGCATAATGGTTTTACTATCAATTTCTTTTTTGCTCGTATCTCTTTTTTCACTAATATTATCAGAATTGTCAAACAGATTAAAATTATCTGAGACTCTTAGGTCACCATCAAGCAGATGGGAATAAATATTAGCTGTAATTTTAATATCTACATGCCCTAAAAGCACAGAAACCTTCTTTAGACCCCATCCTGCCCGAATTTTATTACTTCCATAAGAATGCCTTAAAGTGTGTATATCAACTCTTTTTTTTATACCAACGCCCTTTGCGGCCCTTTTGAGTGGCCTTATGTATGAGTTAATGTTTGTTCTTTCGCCGTTTGGCTTTGTAAATACATAAGCAAAGCCCATGTCTTGCTGCTTTAATGTCTTATAAATTTTCTCATCAATTGGAATTGATCTTGGTTTTCCATTTTTACTTTTTCTTATGGTTATAAAACCATTTTTAAAATCAACATCAGACCATTTAAGATTATATGCTTCAGATCTCCTCATGCCGGTATAAGCTAAAATTTGAATAAACGAATAAAAGCCCTGATCTTTTTTCTTACTTATTTCATGAAGTATGAGTTCTATTTCTTCGGGAATTAAGAAATTTATATCCCTTTTGGGTGTGTTATCTGGAAGAATGGTGGACAGTCTCTTTATTTCTCTAAATGGGTTTCTAGTTTCATTGTAATTTTCACAAAAAAAATCTCCTAAAATACACAAATGAACATGATATTTTTTTATGGTTGCATCAGCTAATCCTAAGTTTCTTAATACTAAATAAAAATCTAAAATTTTGTTTTTATTTAAGTTTCTATATTTTTCCTTTCCTAAAAAATCTTTGGTTTTACTTTCGAACCTGGTTTTAATTAAATTTCTTTGAATTTCTTGATATCCTCTAAATTTTGGGGATTTATAAAATTCGTTAAATATTTCAGATAAGGAGGGATTGTCTTTTTTCTTAAAACAGCTTCTAGGGTCTATGCCTTTAATTAAATCTAAACGAAGCTCTTTTTCTAAATGTAGAGCCTCTTCTTCGGAATTACCTCCCTTAATAGCACACCACTTTATTTCATCTTGGTTCCACCATCTAATCATCCAAGCTTCTTTACCGCTTTTGTATATTCTTTTGTAAATATTTGTTCTTATTTTCTTCATTGTTTTTCATTAATTTTCAATTCACTATCAATAAGCCACATTATAAAAAGTTTTTTAGGAAACCGTATTTCACTTCCGATAGAAATTCTAGGCGGTCTTCGTCTTGGGTTAACCCTTCTTGTCATTTGATAAACGGCTCTATCCTTGATTTCAAGGAACTTTGCTACATCTTTTATAGATAAAAATGATTTGTCGGGAAACATGTTATCCAGATCATTCATTAATGATTCTTCCATTTTTAATACCTCATTTTGTTTATGTTTCTATCAGCTCACTAAATTTATCCTTATTATGATTAAAATCTTTTTTTTCAAAACTATCAAATTTTAATCTTCCACGCTCATAC
>CAZQUK010000207.1:0-6589 GCA_964596435.1 uncultured Oligoflexia bacterium | reverse complement strand
ATTTCTTAATTTTGTTTTAAGAATTAACTCATTAAAAAACGAATTAGCCAGGAAAAGTGACATTTTTAACTTAATACAATCAGCTTCTAAAGAGTTTTCAAAACCAACAAAAGCACTGGACCTGATAGAAAGCAAGAAAGCCAAACCATGGGTTGAATATTTTTCAGATATGGCCATTCAAAACGTTATAGAAGGCTCCAGTATAACCAGCGAAGCAATAAACAAACCAAATGACACTGACATCTATAAAGAATTCTTTTATAAGATAAATCTAAAACATGTAAGCATAAGACAGGTCATCAAATATGTTTTTAATCTTGAAAATGACGCGAGGCCGATAAAACTCAGAAAAATAAATATTAATACAAATGCTGATCCAGATGGATATATGGATGCAGAATTATTGGTTTCAGCTTTTGAAACAAAATAGGAGCAAAAAGTGACAGATATCGATCTTGAAACAAGTACAAATATATCACCTCAAACAAACAAACCTAAACTTGGAAAAAACACAAGTATTGTTTTATGGGTTATATTGGCAGTTGTTTTTTTGGCATTTTTTACATTTTATAAGTTGCCTACAGCTAAGCTAAAAAACTATATACACGGAATAATTACAACGACCCTCGCCGATAAGGGAATGAATTTTATTGCTGAAACATCAGAATTAAATTTGGGACTTGGTGTCTCTTACTATATGGAAGGCATTACTTTAAGCTCAGCCACAAAAAACTCAGATGTAACTTTTGATAAGATTATTATTAAACCAAAACTATTATCTTTAATTTCACAAAAACTATCTGGTGATTTAGTAATTGAAAAAGATGATGGGTCAATTGAAAGTGCATTCACATTAAACCAAGAAAATTTTGATATTAATTTTGATATTGATGATATTAATTTAAAAAATTTACAATTAATAAATTTATTTACTGGCATTAAACTTTTTGGAAATCTTGAAGGCAATGGTGAAATTGAAGGAGAATTCAAAAAACCCCAAACTTGGTTGGGCGATATTAAGCTAAACATAGAAAATGTAATTTTGCCCAAACAAAACATAAAGGGTTTTGATATTCCAGAGTTATTAATATCAGAAATAATTATAAACACCGTGGCCCGAGGTGGAAAAGTTATTATTAAAGAATGCCAGATCGGCAAAGCTTCTAATGCAAAAGATGATATTATCCTTACAGCGGACGGTACAATTGATTTGGCCTCAAATATTAATCTCAGCAAAATTGATTTAAATCTGAAACTCAAATTATCAGAAAAAGTGCATAAATCTCTGGTTCTTCTAGACTCATTACTCGGTGGAGGCAAAACCAGTGAAGGTGACTACAAATTTAATATTCAGGGGACCATTGGTTCCCCCAAATTTAATCCGGACAAATAAATCCATTCATGTTATAAACCTTTTTTATGACACTCCCTTCACTTTCAAACGAATATTTAGATAAAGTTTTAGTTTCACTAACCAGCAACAAGGTTCCTCATAATTTAATTGAATCAATACGCTACAGTCTACTTGCACCTGGAAAAAGGATCCGTCCAAGACTTTCTATTGCCACATCAAGAATGATTGGACTTGATGACCTACCTGCACATGCAATAGCCGTTTCTCTTGAAATGTTGCATTGTTTTACACTGATTCATGATGATTTGCCTTGTATGGATAACGATGATTTTAGGCGAGGTAAACCTTCAAACCATAAAGCATTTGGGGAAAATGTGGCACTTTTAGCCGGCGATGCGCTTTTTGCCCTTTCGGTTGAAGCACTAATTACAGGATCAAAGAAAAGTGTAAATCCTGAAGCCCTAATTGAAGGAACAGAACTACTACTTGAAGCATTGGGTCCACGGGGAGTTACTGGGGGTCAATCGCGCGAATTATTACTTAAAGAAGCCTCAAGTATAGATTCCATTAAGCTTGTACACGAACAAAAAACTGCCGCCCTTTTTGTTGCAGTTTTTGAAATCCCCCGCGCATTAAAAGGTATTACAAAGGACTCAAAAGAAAGTAAAATTTTTGTTAACTTAGGCACGGCCCTTGGTTGGGCTTTTCAGGTAGCAGATGATCTTGAAGATGATATTTCCAAACACACTGAAATTCCGGCGTGGAACGTATTAAAATTCATGAATAGAGATGATGCCATTAAAAATGCTGAAAATTCACTTGTAAATGCCCTTATACCACTTAAAAACAAGTGGAAAATAAAGGCCGACGATATTGCTGCTATTTGTGAAGAGGTTATTAAACGACTAATAAGTCTAAAAAAATAAGGCTCGCGTGAACAGTAAAACTGTCCAAACCGCGAGCCCTGCAACTTGCTAATCCTCTAAAGAGGATTATATTATTTATTGGTCCGACTAAATTGTATTTTCTTTTCTCCAGTTCCTAAAAATTCAGATTTTTATTAATCATACTCCTTTTTGAAATAATTAAAGCATCTATCTGAAGATCAAGAAACCTGTTAGAAATTCTAAGTTGTCTCATTTCTGCTTCAAACACCCTTGGCCTTCGGGAGAATTAAGCAGTCCATGAGTGCTACAGGTACCAGTAGCCTACTCACGCTTACTTAAGCGTGGAGGTCCCCTGTTTTGATGTTGCATTTCTTTGGTAAAAAAAAGCGGCTTGCCAAAAAGGCAATTTCCATTCATCAGCATACGTTCCTCCTTTGCCTGATAATAAGAATATACCCCATCTAATTGATCCAAACAATGTGTCTTATAAGATTTTTAAAAAAAATCTCAAAAAATGATCCAAAAAGATAACTTCAGAATAACAACAAGTTAGAAAACTTTATTTGTTACAAAATAAACTTCTTTAGACTGATAATTTTTTTCAATTGTTAAGGGCTCAACTGATTTAATGGAATTTCTAATTTCATTAACAGAAATTCCAATATCATTTTGGGAAACAACTACTTTATAATAATTTGAAGTATGTCCACATATCCAATTTCGCATATTATCTGGTCCACGGCAATTTCCTTCAAATAGTACATTTTCAAGTTGTTTTGATTCTGCCGATAATTCACTAAATAGTTTTTCGTGCATATAATACAGCCTTTTTAAGCTTAATTCGTTTAATATTTTTGCTCTTTTTGCCCTCTCTTGATTTGGGACAACTCCTGGCAATTTTGAAGCTTCTGTTTGGGGGCGCTCACTATAAGGAAAAACATGTAGCCTTGTCCAAGGAAGGGACTCCAAATTTTTTACTGTTAAAGAAAAGTCTTTTTCTGATTCACCAGGAAATCCAGTCATTACATCCATGCCGACAAAAACACCACCTTGCGGTATTTGTACGGAATTAATATTATTCAGACAGTTTTCAACTTCCTGACTGTTATATGATCTATTCATAAGTTTTAATATTTTACTGATTGGACTCTGAAGAGAAACATGAATATGAGGACATAAGCGCGGATACCAAGCTTTAATTAAATTTAATATTGATGGACTTATTTCAGAAGGACTTAATGAGCTGAGCCTTAATCTATTTACTTTGGTTTTGTGTAATATTGTTTCAATTAAATATTCTAAATTAATGTTAGAATTATCTAAATCTGATCCATATGCTCCAATTTTAGTACCCGTTAGTATTATCTCCTGAACTCCACGATCGACCAGATAATTAATATTTTTAATTATCTCTTCAAGCTTAAAACTTCTTTTTGGTCCCCTCACATAAGGAACAATGCAATATGAACAATATGATCTACAACCTTCTTGAATCTTAATGAGCTGTCTTGTTCGGCTAGATTGTTTTTTAAATTTAAACACAGTTTCATCGGGAACCCAGAAAAGAACATTATCGCTTTGCCATTCAGATTTTTCAATTATCTCAGGTAGGCTTGCTTTTTTTTGATTATTTTTAAATATTTCATTTAAATACTTAACAAGCATGGGCTTCTCTTTATTGCTTATTAAACAGTGTACCCCTTTATATTTTTGAAGATCATCCACATGAACATCAACCATACAACCTGTTAGGACAATTACAGCATCCGGATAATTATCTGATAGTTTTCGAATTGTTCGTATTATTTGATGATCTGCTTGTGCCGTAACTGTGCAGCTATTTATAATAAACAGGGAAACCTCCGACCTATCAATTGCCGGTTGCCAGCCATTATTTTGTAATAATACTTCTATTTGTTGAGTGTCATAGAAATTTGACTTACACCCAAATGTACGCAGGACGTATCTCTTACTACTATTAGTAATCATGATCTTCCAATAAGACTCTTTTTAAGAATGATTGCACCAGATGTTTCTTCCCAATGTAAAAGAATATTGGTTTTATCAATCCACGCACCACCAAGTATTTCTTCTTCGTTATAAAACACAATTGCTTGTCCCGGAGCAAGAGCCTTTTGCTTTTCCAAAAATTCAACAATTATTGTATCGTTTTCAAATATCGCTAATTTACATGGCACTTCATTTGTCTTTTCAGACAATTTAGCTGTACATTTAATAGTTTTTATCTTTCCAAGGGGTTTGATCCAATTTGATGATGAGGCAATAACTTCCTTACAATAAAGATATTCCTCGGGCCCAACAACGACCGTTCCACCTTTTTCTTCAAAACCAATAACAAACACATCCTCCTCAATAAATGAAGTAATATCTGCAACTATTTTTTGACCAAATATAAAATTAAAGGAGCCATCGTGAGAACTAACAAGTTCTCCAGCAATAGTTTTTACGGTTCCTTTAGGGCGCAAATATGGAGGAACAGCTTTTTCGAAAAAAGTTGGGAGATTATCTTCTTTTATAAAACAGTTTTCTCTATTTTTTTCTTCCCTCAAAAATTCAAGCTCAAATTCTTTTGCCATCTTTTCAACAATATTCATTGTTAATCCACCAAGTGGCATTAAAGTCTTTTGAAGAATTTCAGCATTTATTCCAAAGAGCAAATAACTCTGATCGGCGGCAGTGTCGACCCCCTTGAGCAGCCTAGGTTTTCCTGTATTAACATCCTGAAATATTCTGGCATAATGGCCAGTGGCAATATAGTCACAACCACTATCAAGCGCCTTTTCGTACAAATACTCAAGCCTCACATGTTTGTTGCATTGGATACAAGGTACTGCCTTTCTTTGCTTGACACGCTCATGAATAAAATTATCTATAACCTTTTCCCTAAATATATGATCGGCTCTTTCAACCTGGAGATGAATACCGATTTTTTTACAAACACTTTTGGCAATTTCCAGGCGCTTCAAGGAACAACCCCCAACAGATTCCCCTTTTTTATGTTCACAAACCTGTAAATAACAGCCAATAACCTGATAGCCCTGAGTATGCAAAAGTACAGTGGTTACTGCACTGTCCATACCACCACTTATTGCAACCATGACTTTTGGTTTGTTTGTACTTTTCTTGGTAGTATTCATAATATTTCAAACTAATAAAAAAATTATACCACAGTTTAAAAAAAATAGACTCTAAGGCTTCTAAAACCTTAGAGTCTATTACAATATCAAAAGACTAAACAAACACTTTACAAAACTACATAATCGATATCAAAATATGAGCCAAAACCACAAAAACAATATAAAATAACTCCACTATAAGAAATTAAGTTCGTTTTTATGCAATCTAAGCTGAAATTAAGGCTTATTAAAGACTTTTTTGTCTTTCTAAATCTCGTTTTTCTATTCGATTATTAATGCCCGAATCAATACTGCCTGCTTCTTTTGGAAGCTCCTGTGTTCCACGGGCCTTACGAATAAGGTCGCCAACAGAGGTTGTGGTCAAATATTCGTCCATTATAACGCCAAGATTCTCAAAATATGACTTTGTAAGAACAAATTCCACTGTATCACTCTTCATATCCATTGAACCAATAAGGTCACGAGCAGGATTTATATTTTCACCAACACTTGTCAGTACGTTCTTTACAGAAATCTCATCCATAGAACGCGCTAAAACATATCCACCACCTGGACCGCGAACACTCTTTACGACCTCACCTTTACGAAGACGTCTAAACAGTTGCTCCAAGTAATGTAGGGATATTTTCTGACGCTCAGAAATTTCCTGCAAACGAACGGGTCGTCCATTTGAGTTAAAAGTTAAATCAAGGATTGCCCTTACAGCATATCGCCCTTTTGAAGTTAATCGCATATATATTCTCCCTTCTGAGCCAAGGATTAAAATCCTCTGGCCTAAAAGTTTACAGATTTATTTTTTCTACCTTTTTTGTTCCAACTTATATCAACCTATATTAACCAATCGTTCAACACAACTTCCACTCAACCAATTTCCTAACCAATCTGATCAGAAAAATAACTGACCACTTTGGCCTGAAAGATACGTACCATGTCATATCTAAGCCGTCAACTAATCCTTTTGTTTTTTTTATATTTTATAGCTTTAATCTAAAAAACTGTCATGCCAAACTGCATTAACCATTTGTTATATTAACGTTTTTTTAATATATTAAGTAACTCATAGCACAATAAAAACCTGACTATAGGGTATGTAAAAAATAGTTTTTTTTAATATTGAAACTAAAACAACCGAAAAGAAGAGACGGGGTTTTTTAATGACCGATAATAAAAATGAAGAAAATATATCAACA
>CAZQUK010000206.1:0-6625 GCA_964596435.1 uncultured Oligoflexia bacterium | reverse complement strand
TTCTTTTGTAAATAACCTTCAAAAAATTAAGACCGTACTGGATTCTAACGGTGGTGGTTTAATAGAAATTGAAATTACTGATGGTGAGGATGATATTTGTAAACATTGCACCGAATTTAAAGATGGAGTTTGTAAATCTGAAGAAAAAGTCAGAAAAATTGATAGTTCATTTATGAGGACACTTGGTCTCAATTTTAAGGATAGAATAATGTGGTCTGACGCAAAAAAACTACTTATTAAAAAGCTTGAAATCGAGGAGCAGCAAAAAATATGCGCAGCATGTGAGTGGATAAGTACTGGAAATTGTGAAAGTGCCCTGAAAAAACTTAAGGAAAAAAATACAAAAAAAACGGGTAAAATATTAAAAGTAATATTTATTCTTGCGGCATTGTTTTATGGAAACCTGGTAATTGCTGAAATAGAGCCAATAAGGCCAGTTAACGTTTTACTGGATGAGCAATTAAAAACGCTCAAAGAAACAAAAGAGGGGAAAGCTGCTCTAAAAATAAAAAATGGACTTGATGCGCTTGAAGAAGGGCGGGATGTTGAAGCTGAAGGCTTGGCACTTGAAATAATGGATGGGCCCGTTACTGATTTATTTTTAGATTATGTTCAGATTTTAATTGGTGGTGCGAATCTAAAAAAAGCAATAAAAGCAAATAAAGAAGAAAAATATGATTTAGCTGTAAAATACGGGCAAAAGGCACTTTCTGCGTTTAGAGAAATTTATATCAGAACGCCCGAGTCTCCGTGGATTGTCAGACTTCCAGAGCTTCTAGGTTCAACAGAACTTGAGCTTGCTGTTTCATACCATGGAAAAACGTGGTGGAAAGTTGCAAGGCACCATTTGGAAAGGGCCCTTTACCGGTTTATGTTAAGAAAATATAAAATCGGTGGTCCAAGTACGAAACATCTTGAGCTTTATTTTGGTATTTGTAAAAGGGAAGTTACCGATACCTGCAACGCATGGATAAGAAGACTTGCAAGATTTTATCCAAACGATTCTCCTGAATATAAAATTGTTAAAAATTATTCCAAAACGCTTAAAGTAACTTTACCGGCTAAACCGCCTTCATTTGAATACCGATTCAAAACTTATTCGTCCGAAGAAAAAGACATTGAGGCTTTTAATGGGGCCTTCGCCTATTATCAAAAAAGAAAATATAAAGAAGCAATTCAGGGCTTTCGTGAAATGCTAAGTGATTATCCGCTTTCTGAAGATCGCTTTCGTGCAAGATTCTGGCTTGCAAGCGCACTTAAGGAAAAGGGCGAGGACGAGTATGCTACTAAAATATTTAATGGTATACTTAAAGAATCGCCACTTAGTTATTATGGTATGCTTGCTTTTTTTCATTCAGGAAAACAGATTGAAAAAAGTATTGATGCTGTTGTTCCCGTTGCAAGACGCGATTTTTTTCGTCTTGAGCCGGATGAATTACAGTCTGTTAAAAGGGCCGAGTTTTTTTTGTCAGCTGGTGCCAAAAGAGCAGCTTCTGTTGAGCTTGAAAGTATTAAGCCTCATAAAAATTATTCAAACGAGTTTTTAATTTATTTAGCAGTTCTTGATAACGCAGCAAACGAGCATAGAGGGGCGTTTAGGTTTCTAAGTGCATTAAGTTTAAGGGGTGAATTTAGAATATTTTCAACCTATGGTTTGAGGATTTTTTTTCCAACAAACTATGATGACCTGATTGAAAAAAATAGTAAAAAGTTAGAAATTGATCCGCTCTTACTTTTTAGTATTATTAAACAGGAATCAAGTTTTGATGCAAGAGCAGTTTCATGGGCAGGGGCTGCGGGGCTTATGCAACTTATGCCGGCAACAGCTGTAATGGTGGATAAAAATGTTGAAGTCAGAGAGGTATTTGATCCTGAAGTTAATATTGCAATTGGATCGAAATATTTTGCGCGTCTTTATAATAAATTTCACAGGAACCTTGTGTTTGCACTTAGCGCCTATAATGCGGGTCCTACGGCCTCAATGCGCTGGTATAATGACTGGAAAAAGAAACGTAAAAACATGAGCATGATAGAGTTTATTGAAACTATTCCTTATTTGGAAACAAGGAATTACGTTAAATCTATTTTAAGAAATTATTTCTGGTACCAGCATCAAATTAAGGGTGATAACCCAAAACTTGAGGATTTCTGGCCAAATGGATAGAAATTAGGTTCAAATTGTGAACCTGAATTTAACAATATCGCCATCTCGAATTTCATATTCCGGGCCCTCAAGACGTAAAACACCATTGTCTTTTATTGCGGTCAGGCTTTTAAATTTCATAAGGTCGTTAAAATGAAAAACTTCGGCTTGAATAAATCCTTTTTCAAAATCATTGTGGATTCTCCCGGCGGCCATGGGCGCCTTAAGTTCCCGCGGTATTGTCCATGCGCGTACCTCTTTTTTGCTTACTGAAAAAAATGTATTTAAACCCAACAGATCATAAGCTGTTTTTGTGAGTATATTAAGGCCGGGTTTTTTCAGTTTCAAGTTTTTATAAAACATTATTTTGTCGGCTCGATTAAGTTCGGTTAACTCTTCTTCGATTTTACAGCAAATCTGAAGCATAATAGAACCTGTTTTTTGTGCGTAATCATCAAGGTCTTTTATCTGTGTGTTGTTTTGTGTGCCAAGCGCACCCTCATCTATATTGGCCACAATAAAAACTTTCTTGGCGGTTAATAAATTAAACTCTTTTATTGTTCTAAGCTCATCTTTAGATAGATTAAGATCCCTCACGGCCCTTCCGTTTTCAAGCGCTTTTTTTACAGGGATAAGAACACCAAGCATTCTGGCCATGTCCTTGTCCTGATTGGATCTGGCAGCTTTTTCAATAGAATCATAGCGTTTATTTAGTGATTCAAGATCTGCAAGAATTAATTCTGCGTTTACAACTTCGATATCTTTAATAGGATTTACTTCACTGTGAACATGCGAAACCTTGGGGTCACTAAAGCACCTAACAACATGGGCAATTATGTGTGTTTCCCTAATGTGGTCCAAAAACTTATTACCAAGACCCTCACCGTTTGAAGCACCACGCACAAGTCCTGCAATATCAATAAAAACCAATGTTGCAGGTGTTATCTTTTGGGGTTTAATAATTTCTGCAATTTGAAATGGGCGAGGGTCGGGAACATTGACAGCTTTTGTGTTAGGGTCAATTGTGCAAAATGGAAAATTTCCTGTTTCAGTTTTTGCTGATGTTAGGGCGTTAATAAGTGTGGATTTGCCGACATTTGGCAGCCCAATAATACCGCATTTAAATCCCACTTAATCTTCCTCTTTTTTTGATTTTTTTTTCTTTCCTGCACTTCCATTAAATTTGTTTTTTGCGTCTTTAAGTTTTCCCTGAATAATTAAATCTGCGGCGCCAGGAATTTTTGATAATAAGTCTCGAAGAAGCGGCAGATCTTTTTTTGGAAAACGCTGCAGAACATAGTCAGAAGGGGAGAGTGTAATTCCAATATTATTGTCATCATTGTTATCATCATCATTATCACTATTATCATCATCTGTACTGTTATAGGGGACGTCTCCACGGCCAACACCAATTTTTAATCTATGATAATCATTATTTTCACTGCCAATATGTTCATCAATTGAACGTATACCGTTATGCCCCCCGGCTCCCCCGCCTGTTTTTATGCGGATCTTTAAGGGTTCAAGGTCTATGTCATCATGAATTACAAGCAGATCATCTGCTTCACATTTGTAGTATCTAAAAAGGGCCGCAACGCTCTCCCCCGAACGGTTCATATAACCCTGAGGCATGGCAAGTATGACATTTTCACCAAATCTTTCACATTTGTAAAGTATGGCCTTAAACTTTGAGCCCGCAGGATCGGCTTCCCAGTTTGATACTATTTCTTCAATGGATAAAAAACCGACATTGTGTCTTGTGTAACGATATTTATCTCCAGGATTGCCCAAACCTACAACGAGTTTCATATTATTGGAAAAGCTTACTGACACTTTCACAGTTTTGAATACGGTGAATTGCTTGTGCAAGAAGTGGTGCAACTGTTAGTTGCTCAAATTTACCACTTTTTAATAATTCCTCTGACATTGGAATTGTGTCTGTAACAATAAGTTTTTTCAAAGCCGATTTTTCAATTCTTTCAATGGCTGGACCCGAAAGCACCGGGTGAGTTGCGGCTGCATAAATTTCAATGGCGCCCTTTTTCTTAAGAGCCATTGATGCTTGTGATAAGGTTCCGGCGGTATCTACAATATCATCTAAAATAATTGCAATTTTATTTCTGACCTTACCAACCAAATACATGGCCTTTGCAATATTGGGTGCGGTTCTGCGTTTATCGATCATGGCGACTGCGGCGTTTAATCGTTTTGCGTATCCGCGTGCACGCTCCACACCACCGGCATCAGGGCTTACAATAACAAGCTTGTTTGGGGAAAGAATGTCTTCTGGAAAGTACTTTGTGAAATAATCGCGAATAACGGGGAGCGAATACAGGTTATCAAATGGAATATTAAAAAAGCCCTGAATCTGACCTGCGTGCAGATCCATTGAAATGACCCTTGTGGTTCCTGCTGCCACTAAAAGATCTGCCATCAGTTTTGCACTTATAGGGGTTCTTGGGGCAACCTTGCGGTCTTGCCTTGAATAACCATAATATGGAATAACTGCGTTAATTTCCTTGGCACTAGCGCGTTTAAGGGCATCTATTATAATTAAAAGCTCCATTAAATTGTCGTTTCCGGGACGACATATACTTTGAACCACATAGATTTTTCTGCCACGTACGTTTTCTTTGATTTCTACTGAAATCTCACCGTCTGAAAATCTGCGAATATCAATTCTTCCAAGTGGTCTTTCGAGCTTTTTACAAATGTTCTCAGCAAGTTTTCTGTTAGAAGTGCCACTTAAAACCAGCCATTCGTCATTGCCGTTCATTTAATGCTCCTTCTTTTCGGATATTTTTTAAGTGTGGTCGTGAAAGTACCCCAATCATGGAAATGCTACAAGAGCGTTGTTCCTTGTTTTTTTTATTACTGCCGCACCGCATGACTGGGCCTGGCTGGTGTAGCAGCACGGATCGGTGAATTTCTGGTTAGATCAGGTCGGAGCAAGTTTGTGTCAGTGAAGTCCTTGACCTATACGTTCGGGCCTGAACCAATACCTACTTTCTGAAAAATCAATCGACACAGATAGCCATATAAATAGTGCCTTACCTTTAACGAGTCGTAAAGGTACAAAACCCCAAAACCTACCATCGTTTGAATGGTCCCTGTTATCGCCCATAACAAATACGTTTCCCTCAGGCACGGTTGTGGGACCGTATTCTTTTAGAAAATACTGATCATCATCTTCTGCTATGATGTGGGTCAAATTTTCAAATTTTTCGTTATAAAACTGAAGTCCTTCTTGAATGTAGCCACCAAATTCGAATTCATAAATATTGCGAAGGTCTTTTGTCTCAGTTTCAGATAATTTTTGGGTGGGTAATGGCTTTCCGTTAATATAAAGTCTTTTGTTGTGTTGCTCAACAATATCGCCAGCGACCGCAACTACACGTTTAATGTAATAAATACTTTCATCTTTAGGATAATTAAAAACTATAATGTCGCCTCTTTGGGGTGTATTGCGTTTAAAAATATAAACTGGACTATCTGTTACCCAGTCAGAAAAAGGAATTTTAAGACCATAGGCAAATTTATTTACAAATATGTAGTCACCGATTCTGATTGTGGGGAGCATGGAGCCTGATGGAACCTTAACAGATTCAATAATGCTTGAACGTATTATTAATACTAGCACCAGAGCAATGAACAGAGATTTGAAGTTTTCAATAAAAACTTTTTTTCTTGAAGCTTTTTTCTGTTCCTGTCCGTTTGTGTTTTCTTCTTTTGTCATGTTCGCTTCTCATTACCTTTTTGTTTTTGTAAAGATTTAAGACTCTTATACTCTCACTGGAACTACTTGTTTTCTATCTTTTTTTTTATTTTATCAAGTATCAATTGTGAGTTTATGCGGGTTTACACACAAAAGCGCAGGTATTTTTACAAAAATGGGGCCGGGCGTTAGCGAGGTTTGCTTTGATGCCGGAATGTTTACAAGATTGTTTTTAGTGACTATGTTCAAATTGATTGATACTTCTCCTGTTATTTTAATTAAGGAAAGTAGATGCGCAAACAAGGCGAAACCAGAAAAGAATTTTTAACCCGTGTTAGAAAAAAACGTTTGATTATGGCGTGGATTACCGGAGCCACGTTTTCACTTGCCGGAATTGTAGCATTAACATTTTATGATTTTTTTAAGGACCCTCTAATGGGTTTTTTGGTTTTAATGATTGGACTTTTGTTTTTACCCGTTGCAAATCATTTTATTGAAAAACATACGGGCGTTAAGGTTCACTACAAAGCGAAAATTTTTGTGGCTATTATATTTGTTTTATTAATTGGCTTTAGGGCAATAAAACTTGATTTGGGAAATATTGAATTTACTCAAAAAACAGAAGCCACTCATACTATTGAACAAAATAGCGGCTCGGGGCAGTAGTTCAAGAAGATTATTTGGCATAATTGCGCACAATAGTATTCTTGATGATAAGTTATACCCCAATTGAGTAATAAAAAGGTGCATTTCTTTTAAAAACGACT
>CAZQUK010000205.1:0-6678 GCA_964596435.1 uncultured Oligoflexia bacterium | reverse complement strand
TCAGCTTCCTTATCAAGATTGCTGGGTTTTATTTCGGGTTTCGGTTTTAATCCTTCTTTTATAATTGCAATCTCATCGCGAAGTTTTTGAATTTCCTCTCCTTGGATTTGAATTATTTCAAATAACTTTAAAATTTTTGGGTTTAGTTCAGATGGTGAAAAATTAGGAAACTTGCTTTTCTTGGAAAATATCACCAACTATTACCCTCCTCTTAAAAAACCATACATCATGACGCGGGGGTTTAAAAAGCTATTTTATCAACTTGCCGTAAGTTTTTGAGAAGTTACATATTTGGGTTCTTTATTGGTAAAAGCGGCCGGTGTCGAGAAATTATCAACTTTTTAGTGTTTTATGCCGATAGTCTTATTGATGAAGGTATTAATTTTAAACCCATGGATTAATGCGACACACAGGGTCATTGAGTACCTTACGGCCTGTGATGTGGGTGTGCTTTTGTCTGCAAGTGCAGATGAAGCTTTTCAGATTTTTCAAATACACGAATCCTCTTTGTCCATTGTTGTTGTTCATTGCGATAAATATAACAGTCACAAAGATCAGGGGCTTAGTTTTATTGAAAAAGTTAAAAGGAGAAAAAAGGATTTCCCGATATTGCTCACAACGTTTGATTGGAGCGATGAAGAATCGGTAAAACATCAAGAAACTGAATATGGCGCCAATGCATATCTTAAGGCCCCTTTTAGTGGTGAAAAACTTTACTCTCTGGTTTGTGCTGTTTTAGGTGAAGAAGATAGTAAGAAGAACTTCCTGCCTGATGAAATAAAAAATCTTGGGCTTGAGATATTTCATAAACCAGGAGAAGCGCCATTTTTGAAAAAAATAATTGACGCTCAAAAACCCAAAATCAAATTAGATAATACAGGCGAAATGTCTGCGCCAAACTTTGAATTACCGATAAATGAAAATAATCCAAGCTCTGGTGCAGTTGAGGATCTTTCAAATTTATATACGCGCTCTGAATTACAACCACACGAGAAAACAAGTATATCGCTTAAAATGCCAAATATTGAGGCCACGTCTTCAGGTTTCATACTTAAAGATGGCTCCATTGAGCATGTAAATCAATCTGGTGGTGATAATAATGATGGAAGTAGACAGGTAACGCCACCACCGTTTAGTCCTCCTCCTCGTACCGCTCAAGGTGGGCAATCGCATTTGAGGGTTGTTGATGATTTAGAGCTTGAGCCTTTTGAAAGGCTTGATGTAAGCGAAAATTCCGCAGTTCAGGAGTTGTCGTCTTCTGGGTTTGATGATTCTACTTTTCAAACTGGTGATAGTGAAAATTATAAATCAAAAAGTCGTGAGGAGCAAACAACAGCAACACCACCGCCTTTTGATAGATCAAAACTTCTTGACGTTGATGCCTCAAAGGAAATCCCATATCTTTTTGAGTATACTAACAGAGCTAAGCAGGATGAGAAATCTGATGATTCAGGTTCCGACATGTTTTTTAATAGCCCACTTGGAGATGCAATAATACCGGGGGGGGCAACAAAAACTCCAGATGTGAAAACGCTAAAAAAATATCTGATATTAAGAGAACAGGATGTTTCTGCTTTGTCCGCTAAATTAAAGCTGTCTCACGAACAGAACATTAAGCAGGAAGCATCATTGCAGAAGAATCATAGTGAAATAAAAGATTTAAAATATCGTTTAACTGTTTATAAAGATCTTATTGATGCATTTGAAGAAGAAAAATCCAGAACAGTTGAGGCATCAAATAGAGAACTTAAAGATTATAAATTTAAGGTTAAGGCAAAAATAGACAGGGCAAAACTACTTGAAAAAAACTTAAAAGAAGCCAGTGAGGAAATGGGGCGGCTTAAGGATAGGGTTCAGGTAGATATAAGGAAAATTCGAGTAAGGGAAAAAGAACTTGAAAATCGGCTTGAGATTATGAAGAAGGATGCTGAGACATTAATTGCATCAAGGGAAAATAAAATAATAGAACTCAAAAGAAAATTAGATTTGTTTGAGTTCAATATGGACCTCTTGCAGCATCAGTATGCAAGGGAAAAAGAATTAACGCAGGATCTACGGGCGCGTTTGGATAAGGCATCAAGGGCAATGAGGATTGCCGAGGGGCTACTGGAATCAGAGGAATCGACACCACAAGAGCTTGATGATGATAGTGAAAACGCTCAAAGCGAAGCGTCTGAGGAAGCTGATACAGGCGTTTCTGAAGATAAAGTTGCCTCATAGGCTAATATTGTATAAAAGTCAGCTATGGAAGGTAATCTGGCGCTTAGGTCCAATCAAATATTTAATGTTCTATTAATCGAGCCTGATTCTAATAATAGTGATAATTACCGCACATTAATTGCGCGGGTGGCTGTGTGCGATATTGGGCTTGCAACAGGTGCTGGCGATCTGATTGGGGTTATTTCCAGAACAAAGTACCATTTAATTGTAATTAATTCGGGAATTTTTAATACCGACGGTAATAAAGGTAATTTCAGTTTTAAGGGTTTAGGATTATTAGAACAAGTAAAACAAATCAGCCCAGCAACGAGCGTAATTTATATTTCAGATACCCCTTCAATCAGTGAAGCTGTTTCCGCAATTAGAATTGGGGCAGAAGATTATTTTGAACTGCCCTTGAATCCTGATTTGTTTAAGTTAGCCATCAAGCGCGCACTTGATAGAAGTATGATTTTTGGCAAGCAGCCAGTTGTTTCCGGGCTTTTAAATTTATTAAATAGTTGTCAGATGGTATCGGCCACTCTTGAGCAAAGTACCATATTTGAAATTATTAAAAGCTATTTATCTGTTGAGCTTGGCGCTGACTTTTGTGAAATATATAAATTCAAAGACAAAGAATTAATCAGAGTCGAAAAATCTAATAGCTCCAGACATCAAAATTCAGGTGAAGTTTCCCTTGTTGAGCGTGTGGCCCCGGACTTTTTAAGCCAAATGTCAAATAATAATGAAAATTATATGTTTTTTTCTGAAACAGTAACTTCGCCAGGTTTTTTTGCTTTTAGGTTTTTTTGCGCAGACGAAGATGAGTTTTGTTGCCTTTGTATTTCGCCACAAAAACCATTAATAATTAAACATTTTGAAAACAGAATTAGTATTCTAAAAACCCAAGTTGAATTTGCTGGTAAGAATATTAGTCAATATCATGGGGTTAAAACACTTGTCTATGTAGATGAGTTAACCGGGCTTTATAACACAAGGTATCTCCATAGTCTTCTTGAGCGCGAGATTGTGCGCTCACAGAAAACAAGAAAATCTTTCGCATTACTATTTGTTGATGTCGATAAATTTAAAAACATAAACGATAAACACGGGCATCAAGTAGGATCAGATTTACTTGTGGATCTTAGTCTGGAGATAAAAAAACAAATACGTGAAACAGATAATGTTGTTCGTTATGGTGGGGATGAGTTTATAGCTATTTTATCGCAGTGTGATCTTGAAACTGCCGGTGTTGTAGCAGAAAGAATACGAAGCTCAATAGAAAATAAAAAATTTCCCATCAGTAAAAATACGTTTAGCGTGCGTATGACCGTTTCAATTGGTGTCGCACTTTTTCCAGACGATGCTAAAACAGAACAGGATGTAATTAAAGCGGCTGATATGGCTATGTATTTGGCAAAAAAACGCAGACGCAACTGTGTTGAGTTTGCCAGTACGCAGAAAGAAAAAGGGTTTTTCAATAAGTTTAAAAAACAAAAAATCAAATCAGAATTAAATAATTTTGAAGCTGAAAACAAGCTTGGAATTTAGGCTTGCGAATTAAACAGGGCTTCGATTTGGGATTCTTTTAAAACCTTAAAACCTCCGCGAGGGATTTTTTCAATTGAGAACGGGCCTATTTGTGTGCGAATGATTTTTTCTATCACAAACCCCCTTGATTCAAGAAGCTCCTTTAGCGGATAAGTTCCACCCCAGCAAAGAACGATTTCGATTTTTGTTTTTTTGTTTAGGGTTTCAATAATTCTCACTGACTCTGGTTGAACTTTCTTTCCATAGATATATGTTCCTGACTTAATATCCTTAAGCCTTTTTTCGGTGTGGTGTCCCTTTACTTTTACAACGTGCACCCTTGGTATGGTGTGGGTGTGTGAAAGTTTATGGGAAAAATTACCGTCATTGGTTAAAAAAATAAGGCCCTCTGAATTGTAATCAAGCTTGCCGGCTGGAATAAGTCTTAGTTTAAGTTTTCTAAAATAAGGCTCCATTGAGTTTTTATTTCTTATTTTATCGGTGCTTGAAAGTATGCCGCTGGGTTTATTGAAAAGTATGTAAGTCATCTTTTGCTTTTTAAATATTAGCAGTTTGCCATTAACCTTGATGGCATCTTTTTCGGGGTCAGCCTTGTCACCAGGGCTGGCAACTTTTCCATTAATAGTGACCTTTCCCTCTTTAACAAGTATATCGGCATGACGCCTTGAGCTTATGCCGGATAAGGATAATATTTTTTGGACCCGCTCAGGTTTCACAAGGTGTCTACCATTTCTTCCTGGTTTGTACCATCGTTGATTGTGGTTACAGCCATTTCGTCGTTGGCTTGGTTACCCTGCTTTTCGAGTTCTCTTTTTTCATCGTCCATTTGTTTTAAAAATGGTGTTGTTGTGGAAATGGATTTTAATCTTTTTCTGATATCCTTTAACACCTCAGAGTCTTTATTAAGATCATACGTAAGTGGTGATGATTCCTCTTTCATGCTCTGAACAATTTTTTTCATTTTTGAAATTTCAGGATCCTCATTGTCATCAATCGATTCTGCATTATCACTTTGTGAGGATGGAATCATCTGTTCAACCTCTCTAAGTGAAGGAAGGGCCGAAAGATCCTTGAGCCCAAATAGTTCAAGAAATTCGTCGGTTGTCTCATAGATCATTGGTCTGCCAGGAAGATCCGAGCGGCCCGAAATCTTAATAAGCTTTCTATTCATTAGCCCACGGACAAAATGAGAAGAATCCACACCCCTGATCTTATCAACTTCTTCTTTCATAATTGGTTGCTTAAAGGCAATTATGGCCAATGTTTCCATGGCCGTTTTAGAAAGTCTTTGGATTCTTACTTTTGCTAATTTCTGTGAAAGTTTTGCTTTTCCTGGTTTTGTTCTTAATTGTAATCCGCCTGCAACTTCTACAATTTCTATACCATGGGACGGCTGCTGATAGCTTACAATAAGAGCATTGAGTGCCGCATCAAAAAGATCCACAGATATTTCTTCTTCAACAAGAGTTTTAAGTTGTTTTCTTGAAATTGGGCGGTGGCTTAAAAAAATTAAGGTTTCAATGCACGACTTTAGTTCTTCAATGTCCATCAAGGTTGATTGATCGGAAAAAGTATTGTGTTGGTTTGACAGTGTGAAAGATGGAACCTCATAATCGGAACAATTATGTGGTGTGAGTTGTGTCTCCTTATCTGTTAAATCCTCAATGTAGAATTCCCTGAAAATATCAGGCTCTTCTGTGTTACTATTTTCTTGTTCGGATGTTAAATCTATATCTGTATCTTCATTATTTAAATTTCCTGAAAAATTATCAACAAAAGATTCCTGGTCGGTGTTTTCGTTATTAAATATTTGTTCTTTATCCTGCATATATTACCTCTGTGCTCTGTTTTTTGTTCTGTTGAATTCCAGGAAGAGAATTTGCCGGTACATTTTCTTTTAATGGGGAAATCTGATCAAAATCAGAAATAAAATATTCTTTAAAATTATCAAGATCTTTAATCAGTTCCAGATAAATCGGGTCGTATGTGTCTTCCTGGTAAAGACGCATCCATTCTTGTTTTGCAAGTTCAAGCGACGCAAGAAATGTAACAACCGTCTCGTTCTTTGATGGTTTTGAGCTAAAAAGGACATCCATGTTTGTTGGACACCCAATTTTAAGTTTTTTGGACATTTCAATAATTTTTTCAGTAAGCGAGACTGTTTCTTTTGCAACTATCTTGGTGCTTTTTCTTAACCCCATAAGCGTTTCCTGGTAGCATAATATTAATTCGCTAAGGTTTGTTTCGCGCCAGATTCGTTGGGTTGGTGGTTGTGCATTTTGGCGAGTAAATACATCATCGCCGAGAAAATTTAATTGTTCCATGTCGCGTGCGGCCTGTTTGAAGCGTTGATGCTCTATGAGTTGGCGAATCAGGTCATCTTCTGAAATAAAATCACCTTCGTTTTCAATATCAAAATTTAAATCAGCATCTAAGTTAGGTAGTAGCGACTTGCTTTTCCAGTGAAGTAATGTTGCGGCCATTACTAAAAATTCGCTGGCAAGATCAAGGTTCAGATCGTGCATTAGATAAATATATGAAAGATACTGGTCCGTAATTTTTTTAATAGAAACTTTGGAAATATCAAGTTCCTGAGATTGAATAAGGTAAATTAAAAGGTCAAGTGGTCCTTCGAAACTTTCAAGTCTTACAGTTATGGGAAGTCTTTTGGTTGGGAAATTCACTTCTTGCCTTTCTATTAAGGTTAATAACTTAATATATCCAACATTTTGGGCCTTATGAAGTATCTAACTCTATATGTGGAGTTATCATAACGGACGAAATTAAGATAGCAAGCCCCCCATGGTTGAAAATGTAACCGTTATTGCTATGTTTAAAACATATTTATGACTTGTAGCACAAACTATTGTGGATTTCAAACTGACCTATGAGCGAGTGTGTAAACGCTAAGTAAGATTATAAGTTAAT